>NZ_CP123388.1 GCF_040409955.1 Salipiger sp. H15 | reverse complement strand
GGGTGGTCTCCTTGGGTGCCGGTCGCGGGCTGGGCCCGGCCGGACTTCTCGTGTCAGAAATCGTGGTGTCGGATGTTGCGCAGCACGCGCTGCAGCATTTCGTTGAGGCTCGCGCGCTCGTCCTCGTCTAGGACCTGCAGCATGCGGTCGCGCATCGACAGCATCGCCGGCCAGGCGGTCTCGTAGGCGGCGCGGCCCTCGTCGGTGAGACTTATCTTGCGGAAACGGCTGTCACCGTCCTGCGCCTCGCGCCGGACGAGGCCCGCGCTCTCCATCGCGTCGAGCGTGCGCGAGAGCGTCGGCTGCTTGATGACCGTGAGCACCGAAAGCTCGTTGATCGTGTAGGGCCCGCTTTCGGCCAGCACCGCCAGCGCCCGCATCTGCGCGACCGAGACGCCGACTTCCTTGAGCGCGGTCTCGACGCTCTTGTTGTAGCGGGCGATGATGCGGTTCATCAGGTAGGGGGTGAACTGCTCGAGATCCCTGGGTCCCGTGGTCATGCGCCGAGCTCCCGCGCGACGAGAAAGCCCGACCCGCCCGACAGGCCCGGCCCGGGATGGGTCGAGGCGCCGATGTGGTAGAGCCCCTCGAGATCGCTGGCGTGGCGCCGGGTGTCCCCGAAGGGGCGCCAGAGGAAGAACTGGTCGAGCGTGCAGGCGCCGCCATAGGGATCCCCGCCGACGAGGTTCATGTTATATCCCTCGAGATCGGCGGGCGAGATCGCGCGGCGGGTCACCACGCTTTCGGCAAAGCCGTCGATGTGATGCGCGAGGATCGCCTCGATGCGGTCGGCATAGGCTTCGCGCAGCGCCTCGGTCCAGCGGCCGTCGGCGGGCACCTCGATCTTTCCGGCGGCGTCGCCCTTCACGTGACGCGGCGCCTCGGGCATCTGCAGCCAGAGCACGCTCTGCCCCTCAGGCGCGCGGCTCGGGTCGGCGGCGCAGGGCTGACCGACGCAGATCGTCGGCACCTCGGGCAGCATGCCGCGCTCGGCCTCATTGCCGGCCTTGGAGACGCCGTCGAGCCCCGGGGTCAGGTGCAGCAGCTGCACCTTCTCGAGCCCGGCGGCCTTCCATTTCACCGGCCCGTTCAGGAGGTAGTGCAGCTGGAAATTGCCCTTGCCGTGCCGGTACTTGCGCAGGTCATCGCGCCGCGCGGGCGTGGCTGCGAGCTTGCCGTAAAGCTGCTGCGGCGTGACCGAGGCGAGCACGGTTTTCGCGGCGATCGTCTCGCCGCTGGCAAGGCGCAGGCCGGTGGCGCGGCCTTTGTCGTGGGTGATCTCGGCAACCTCGGCCGAGGTGCGGACCGTGCCGCCGTGCTCCTCGATGATGGCGACGAGGCCGCGCACCATGTTCGCGGCGCCGCCCTTGACCACCGGGGCCGAGGCGGCCTCGAGCGCGAACCCGATCACCTTGCCCATCTGGCCGGAGAAGGCGGCCTCTGGCCCGAGCCCGGCGTGCAGGCACCACGGGGCCCAGAGCGCGCGCGACAGGTCGCTCTCGAAGGCGCTCTCGAGCCAGGAGCGCATCGGCTGCAGCGCACCGCCCATCACCGTCGCAAGCCCGCGCGGCTTGCGCGCCCATGCCTCCCTGGCGAGCAGCTTGGCGGTCTGTCTCGACCAGGGATTTCCGCCCATCAGGCCGAAGAGCAGCCCGGCATCGGCCCCGAAAGCGTCGAGGTCGCGGGCCAGCTGCGCGCCGTCGCCGTCATGCGCGGCGTCAAAGGCGGCGACGTTGGCGGCGCGGTCGGTGGTGTAGGTCAGCGCGCGCCCGTCCGGCAGCAGCACGCCGGTCGGCGTGTCGGTGGCGCAGAACTCGACGCCATGCCGGGCGAGATCCGCGCCGAGCGCGCCATGCGCCCCGCCGGTCACCCAGAGCACGAAGGTGGTGGCGAGGGGGTCGTAGGTGACCCCCTCGGCCAGTTCCTCGGAGCGCATGCACCCGCCCGCGACCGCCTCGCGCTCGAACACGGCGACGCGCTTGCCGGACTTGGCGAGCATGGCTGCCGCGGTCAGCGCGTTGATGCCGCTGCCGATGACGGCAACGTCGGGAGAGGTCGGGGAGGTCATCGGCACGCGCTCCTTCGGGTCAGGCTGCGACGAGCGCGAGCGCGCGGATCGGCGAGCCGGTGCCCTTGACGATCTTCAGCGGCGCGGCGACGAGGATTGCGCCCTTGGCCGGAAGCTTGTCGAGGTTGGTCAGCGAGGCCAGCCCGTAGCGGTTGTGCTTGTGCAGCAGGTTGTGCGCCGGGAAGGGGATCTCGAAGCCGCCGGCCGCGCCCGCGTCGGTGCCGATGCACTGGGTGCCCCAGCCGAGCGCCTTCTTCTCTTCCATCAGGTACTGGATGACCTCGGCGGTCGGCCCAGGGGTGTGCGGGCCGGCCTCGTCGGCGTTAAGATAGGCGGCCTCGTCGGTGTTGAACCGGTCCCAGTCGGTGCGCATCAGCACCCATTCGCCTTCCCTGATCTCGCCGTGCTCGGCCTCCCAGGCCTTCACGTGTTCGACGGTGAGCAGGAAGTCGGCGTTCTCGGCGGCCTCTTTCGAGCAGTCGATGACGTTGGCGGGGGCTGCGAAATACTGCGGGTTGATCGTGTCGACCGATCCGTCCGGGTAGTCCTTGCCGGTGATCCAATGGTGCGGCGCATCGTAGTGGGTGCCCGAGTGCTCGCCGACCTTCAGCCAGTTCCAGGCCCAGAACGGGCCGCGGTCGCCGTATTCCGAGATCTTGTGGATCTCGATCTTGGGCGTGTCGTCGGCGATCTCCGGCGGCAGCTTCAGCAGCGGGGTGTCCGGGCCGAGCGGCGCGGTGCAGTCGATCACCTTGATCGAGCCGTCGAGCAGGCCGCTGGCAAGCGTCGCGAGGGCGTCAGTGCTGGTCATTTGGATGTCTCCCTGTGGTGTCGGTCGTGACTCGTTGGCCGGTCGTTTCTTGGGATACATGCAAATACATATAATTTTTTTCTTCAAGAACGAAATTTATAATCCTGTCACTTTTGGGGTCAGGCATGAGGTCGCGATGGGCTGGAATGGGGCTTCGCACGATTTTTGCGCAGCCATGAAGCCTTTTCCCGCCTTGGTTGCGATGATTTGCAGAGCCCGAGGGCAGGGGTCCGAGGGTCGGACCCGCTCGGTGGGCGACTCGCAGGCATAAAGAACTTGAAGCCTAAAATAATTCCCGGTAGCCTTCAGGCAGACGCGGTCCCCGGGCCGCGAGGTCAGTTCAGGGAGAGAAGCCACATGACCCAGGAAAGAGTCGTTCCCGTCGTCACCCGGTCCGCCGAGCTCGATGAAGGCACCCAGCAATCCGGCGATTGCGTCCGCAAGTCCGGCGTCAGCCCGCAGCACACGCCCGCGACGAAGATCTGGTTCGGCCGCGTCACCAACGAGCCGGGCCACCGCTCGCCGCCGCACCACCACCAGGAATGCGAAACCGGCGGCTACGTGCTGAAGGGCCACGGCCGCATCTACTTCGGCGACGACTACAAGGAATACATCGACATGTTCGAAGGCGATTTCGTCTTCGTGCCGCCCTACATGCCGCATGTCGAGGTCAACATGAGCACGACCGAGGAACTGGTCTGGCTGACCTGCCGCACGCCCGACAACCTGGTGGAAAACCTCGAGGACGTGCCGGACGAGGCGCTCGAAGGCTACCGCCGCGCCTGACCGGTGTGGCCTGAAAGGATCATCGCATGAAACTTCTTCGCTACGGACCCGTCGGCGCCGAGCGCCCGGGTCTTCTCGACGCGGACGGCAATATTCGTGACCTCGGCGGCATCGTCGCCGACATCGACGGTGCCGCACTCTCGCCCGAGGGTCTCGCCCGCATCGCCGCGCTCGACCACGCCGTGCTGCCGCTCGTCGAGGGCACTCCGCGCATCGGCTCCGCCATCGCGCGCCCGGGCAAGTTCCTCTGCGTCGGCCTCAACTACGCCGACCACGCGCGCGAGACCGGCAAGGAGCCGCCCGCCGAGCCGGTGCTCTTCGGCAAGGCGACCACCGCGCTCTGCGGCCCCTACGATGACGTCGAGATCCCGCGCGGCTCGGACCGCACCGACTGGGAGATCGAGCTTGGCATCGTGATCGGCACCCGCGCGAAATACGTCTCCGAGGCAGAGGCGCTCGACCATGTCGCCGGCTACGTGCTGGTCAACGACGTCTCGGAGCGGCGCTTCCAGTCCGAACGCGGCGGCCAGTGGATCAAGGGCAAGAGCCATGACACCTTCGGCCCGGTGGGTCCGTGGATGGTGACCAGGGACGAGATCGCCGACGTGCAGGACATCGACCTCTGGCTCGACGTCGATGGCGAGCGCCGCCAGACCGGCAACACCCGCACGATGATCTTCGGCGTGGCGCATCTGGTGCATTACATCTCGCAGTTCATGACGCTCGAGCCGGGCGACATCATCGCCACCGGCACGCCTCCGGGTGTCGGGCTCGGGATGAAGCCGCAGACCTTCCTCAAGGCCGGGCAGGTGGTCACCCTTGGCGCAACCGGGCTTGGCGAGCAGCGCCAGGTGATGGTGCAGGCATGAGCATCGACTTCGGGGCGCTGAAATCCGCGCTGACGGATCTGTCGGGCAAGACCGCGATCGTCACCGGCGCAGCGCGCGGGCAGGGCGCGGTCGAGGCCGAGATGCTGGCCACCGCCGGGGCCTCGGTGCTGATCTGCGACGTGCTCGAGGCGGAGGGCGTCGCCCTCGCCGAGCGGCTCACCTCCGAGGGTCACTCGGTGCGCTTCATGCGGCTCGACGTGACCTCCGAGGCGGAATGGGCCGAGGCGCTGGCGGTCGTGCAGGACTGGACCGGCCGGCTCGACATCCTCGTCAACAACGCCGGGATCATCAACCGCAAGATCATCCGCGACATGTCGGTCGAGGAATGGCGCAAGGTGCTCGACGTGAACGCCACCGGCGCCTTCATCGGGGTCAAGCTGGCGGCGCCGATGATGGCGGAAACGGGCGGCGGTTCGATCGTCAACATCTCGTCCAACAGCGCCTATTCGGGCCATTACGATCCGGCCTACACCGCGTCGAAATGGGCGCTGCGCGGGCTCACGCGCACCGCGGCGATGGAGTTCGCCGAGCAGGGCGTTCGGGTCAACGCAATCTGCCCGGGTCTCATCGTGACCGACCTCAACCGCGGCTCGCCGCACCTCGGCCCGATGATCGGCATGACGCCGATGCAGCGCGCGGGCGAGGCGACCGAGGTGGCGCAACTCGTGCTCTTCCTCGCGTCCGAGGCCTCGGGTTTCATCACCGGCGAGGATTTCGTGATCGACGGCGGCTTCACCGCCGGGGCGGGCTACCGCCGCGTCGCGCGCGAGACCGGGCTGCTCTGACCGACGCCGGCAGCGCAAACGAGAAGGCCCCCGCAGCGACTGCGGGGGCCTTTCCTATTGGCTGAAAGAGCTTAGTGCTTGTTGCGGATGTCGAGCATGATCGAGATGCCGCGGGCGGCGTCGGTTTCCGAGATCTCCGAGAACATCGCGTCGATCCAGCGCAGGTGCTCGGAAACCATCTCGTCCATCAGCGCGCGCCCCGCCGGGGTGATCAGCACGCGGAAGGCGCGGCGGTCGGTCTCCATCGTCTGGCGCTCGGCCAGCCCGTCGGCGACCAGCCGGTCGACCACGCCGGTCACGTTGCCGTTCGAGACGACCAGCTGCTGCGACAGCTCGCTCATCTTCATCCCCTCGGGCGCGGCGTGCAGCGCGGCCAGCACGTCGAAGCGCGGCAGGGTGGTGTCATAGCCCGAGCGCAGCCGCTCGCGCAGCGTGCCCTCGACGTGGCGCACTGCCTTCAGCATCTGCAGCCACAGGCGCAGCCGCTGCCGGGCGAGGTGCTCGTCGGCGATCTGGTGGTCTTGTGCGGTGTCCATGTCTCGCCCCTGCCGGAAAGTTGCGTCCAGACCCTTGAGGTCTCGACATTAGAGGTTGCGTGTATCCCGGCGCGGCGCAACGCAAAAGGCAGGAAATCGCGATTTTTGCCTCTTGCGGCGTGCAGGAAAGCTTCAGGCCGGAAGTTTGCGAGGTCTGCCCGCACCATCGACCGCCACCAGCAGCACGTCGGCGCTGAGGATCCGGCGACCGGCCCCGTCGGGCTCGGCCCATGCGGAAACGGCGAGGTTGAACGAGCTGGTGCCGCGGCGGCTCAGCTCCGCGTGGATGGTGAACTCCTCGCCGCCGTGCAGCGGCGCGTGGAACTGCACGTCCTTGAGCGAGGCGATGACCACGTCGCCGCCGGCGATCTTGCGACCGGCAAGGCCCGCCGCATGGTCGAGCTGCGACAGGATCCAGCCGCCGAAGACCGCGCCGCGCGGCGTCACCTCGGCATGGGGCGCGACGGTGACGATGCAGGGCGGGGTGCCGGGGCGGGTGACGGCCTCAGTCATGGGGGATGACCGCGGTGGCCTCGATCTCGATCCGCGCGGCGTCTTCCATCAGCGCGCAGACCTGCACGACGGCCATGGCGGGGAAGTGGCGGCCGATCACCTCGCGGTAGGCGGCCCCGAAGGCGCGCAGGTTGTCGAGATATTCCTGCTTGTCGGTGATGTACCAGGTCAGGCGCACGAGGTGCTCGGGCCGGGCGCCGGCCTGCTCGAGCACGGCAACGATGTTCTCGAGGGTCTGGCGGAACTGTCCGACCATGTCCTCGTGGACCCATTCCTGCTGCGCGTTCCAGCCGACGAGGCCGCCGGTGAAGACCATGCGCCCTTCGGCGAGCACGCCGTTGGCATAGCCCTTCGCGGGCACCCAGCCATCGGGTTGGAGGAACATGTGGGGCGTGAGAGCGGTCATGCGTCGGTCTTTCTCAATCGGGCGTTTTTGCAACGAGATGGCGGGTCATGGCATCGCGCAGCGGCGCGGGCCAGGGGGCGGAGGTGCCCTGCTCGGCATTGGCGTGGATCACCGTGGCCTGGCAGGTGAAGCGGCGCTCGTCGCCGCTGGTGCAGGTGATGACGAAGGTGGCCGAGGCGCTGCCGAGCCGTTTCACCGCCAGCGACAGGTCGAGCCAGTCGCCGAGCCGCGAGGGGGCATGGAAGCGGCACTCAATCTGACCCATCGGGGTCGCCATTCCGGTTCCGGCGATCATCTCGCCCCAGCCGCAACCGAGCGCATCCGCGAAGAAGCGCTCCTGCACGGCCGAGATCATCTCGAAATAGCGCGGGTAGAAGACGATCCCGGCGGGGTCGCAATGGTTGAACTCGACCTGCCGGCGTATCGTGAAGGCCTCGCTCACGTCTCGCCTCCCGAGATCGAGATGGCCTGGCCGGTGACCATGTCCGAGCCCTCGCCGCAGAGCCAGAGCGCGGCGCGGGCGACGTCCTCGGGCGGCACGAGCCGGTGCATCGGGTTGGTCGCCTCGAGCGAGGCGCGGGCCTCCTCGGGGCTGCGCCCGGTCTTCTCGACGATGTTGGCGATCGAGCGCTCGGTCATCTCGGTGTCGAGAAAGCCCGGGCAGAGCGCGTTGGCGGTGATGCCCTTGCGCGCAAGCTCGAGCGCCACGGATTTCACCAGCCCGATGACCCCGTGCTTGGCCGCGGCATAGGGCGCGACATAGGGATAGCCCTTGAGCCCGGCGGTCGAGGCGATGGCGATGAGCCGGCCCCAGGGCTTGTCCTTCATCGCCTTTGCGCCCTCGCGCAGGGTCAGGAAGGTGCCCGTGAGGTTGACCGAGACCATGCGCTCGAAGGCGGCAAGCTCGGTGCGGGTGAAGGGCGCGCTCTCGGAGGCCCCGGCATTGGCGATGACGATGTCGGGCGCGGCCCCGGCGATGGCGGCGGAGATCGCCGCCTCGTCGGTGATGTCGCAGAGCACCGCGCGGATCGCCGGATGGCGCGCCGCGACCGCCTCGAGCGGCCCCATGCGGCGGCCGCAGATCACCACCTCTGCCCCGGCCTCGGCGAAGGCCAGCGCGATCACCGCGCCGACCCCCGAGCCGCCGCCGGTGACGAAGGCCGTCTTGCCCGCGAGGCTCATGTGGCCATCGCCTTGGCGCGTTCGGCGAGCGTGTTGGCCTGCCGGCGGCCGCCCTCGTAGGGCATCGGCCAGGACTGCTCGGTGTCGCCGAGACCCACCGCCGCGTGCAGCGTCCAGTAGGGATCGGCGAGGTGCGGGCGGGCGAGCAGCACGAGGTCGGCGCGCCCCGCCATCAGGATCGAGTTGACGTGGTCGGGTTCGTAGATGTTGCCCGCGACCAGCGTCGGCGCGCCGATCTCGTTGCGCACGCGGTCGGCGAAGGGCACCTGGAACATCCGCCCGTAGACCGGCTGCTCGGCCTTGTCGGTCTGGCCCGACGAGACGTTGATCGCATCCGCCCCGGCCGCCTTGAACAGGGCCGAGATCTGCACCGCTTCCTCGGGGGTGACGCCCTCGTCGCCCATCCAGTCATGGGCCGAGATGCGCACCGTCATCGGCTTGTCGGCCGGCCATTCGGCGCGCATGGCGGCGAAGATCTCCAGCGGGTAGCGCATGCGGTTCTCGAGGCTGCCGCCGTACTCGTCCTCGCGGCGGTTGGTGACCGGCGAGATGAAGGACGCCAGCAGGTAGCCGTGGGCGCCGTGCATCTCGAGCATGTCGAAGCCCGCGGCCTCGGCGGCGCGCACGCTCTCGACGAACTGCGCCTTGACCATGTCCATGTCGGCGCGGTCCATCGCTTTCGGCACGACGTTGCCCTCCATCAGCGGGATCGCCGAGGCGGAGAGCAGCGGCCAGTTCTCGCCCTCGGCGAGCGGCTTGTCGATGCCGTCCCAGGCGAGCCGGGTCGAGCCCTTGCGGCCCGCGTGGCCGATCTGGGCGCAGATCCTGGCGTCGGTCTCGACGTGCACGAAATCGGTGAGGCGCTTCCATGCCGGCACCTGCTCGGGGCCGATGCAGGGGCAGCCCGGGGTGATCCGTCCCTCCATCGACACGCAGAGCATCTCGGTGAAGACAAGCCCTGCGCCGCCCTTGGCGCGCTCGGCGTAATGCACGAAGTGCCAGTCGTTGGGCATGCCGCCGGTCGCCTTGTACTGCGCCATGGGCGAGACGACGATGCGGTTCTTCAGTTCCATGCCGCGGAGCTTGAAGGGCGCGAACATCGGGCGGCGGCTGGAGTTGCTGCCGGCCTGGCTGTGGAACCAGCTTTCCGCCGAGGCCAGCCATTCCGGGTCGCGCAGCCGCAGGTTCTCGTGGCTGATCCGCTGCGAGCGGGTGAGCAGTGCGTAGTTCAGCTGCATCATGTCGAGCCCGAGGTAGCGCTCGACCTCCTCGAACCACTCGGTGGAATTGCGCGCGGCCGAGGTGACGCGCAGCACCTGCAGCTTGCGCGCGTCCTCGTAGCCCTGCAGCGCCTCGGCGAGCGGCTTGCCGCGCGACAGTTCCTCGGCCAGCGAGATGGCGCTCTCCATGCCGAGCTTCGAGCCTGAGCCGATCGAGAAATGCGCCGTCGCCGAGGCATCGCCGAGCAGCACCACGTTGTCGAAGAACCAGCTCTCGCAGGTCACGCGGGGGAAGCGGATCCAGGCCGAGCCGCGCACGTGGTTGGCGTTGGTCATCAGCGCGTGGCCGCCGAGGTGCTTGGCGAAGATCGTCTCGCAGAGCGCGATGCTCTCCTGCTGGCTCAGCCGGTCGAAGCCGAAGGCTTCAAAGGTCTCGGGGCCGCATTCCACGATGAAGGTCGCGGTGTCGTCATCGAACTGGTAGGCGTGGGCCCAGATCCAGCCGTGCTCGGTCTTCTCGAAGATGAAGGTGAAGGCGTCGTCGAACTTCTGGTGCGTGCCGAGCCAGACGAAGTGGTTGCGCCGCATGTCGATCTCGGGGCGGAACCTGTCGGCATAGAGGCCGCGGGTCTTCGAGTTGAGCCCGTCGGCAGCGACCAGAAGGTCGTTGCTTGCCTTCAGTTCCTCGATCTTCTCGGGGGTGATGTCGGTCTCGAATTCCAGCTTCACGCCGAGCTCGCGCGCGCGCTGTTGCAGGAGCAGCAGCATCTGCTTGCGGCCGATGCCGCAGAACCCGTGCCCGCCCGAGGTCATCGCCTCGTCGCCGCGCACGACCTTGACGTCGTCCCAGTAGGCGAACTTGTCGCGGATCATCTTCTCGGAGACCGGGTCGTTCTCCTCGAAATTCGCCATGGTCTCGTCCGAGAGCACCACGCCCCAGCCGAACGTGTCGTCGGACCGGTTGCGCTCGTAGACGGTGATGTCATGCGCGCTGTCGCGCAGCTTCATCGAAATGGCGAAGTAGAGACCGGCGGGGCCTCCGCCAAGAACTGCGATTTGCATGAGACACAGCTTCCCTGTTTGGTTTCGTCCAGAGTACCGTCTCGGCAAGATACTTCAAGACTAAAATAATTAAGTCGCGCCCTTCTTTTTGGCTCCGCGCGGAACTTCGGCGCTCAAATTCGCGATGATACCAGTAAAATATGCCGAGCCGCGAGCTTCTTGACCTGCCTGCTCCTGCCGCTATGATTTAGGCATAAAGCATATTGGCGCGCCGACTCGAAGCCCCGCCCGGGCCTCACGCACCGCCGAGTCGGGCAGGACACGGAGCAAGCACGAATGCCGTTCACGATTCAGAAACCCATGCGTTTCGGCGACTGCGATCTTACGGGGATCGCCTATCACCCCGCCTACTTGTCGATGCTCGTCGACGTCAACGAGGCCATGTTCGCCTCTTTCGGCGTGACATGGAAGGAGCTGATGTTCGAGCGGCAGCTCGGCCTGCCCAGCGTGAAGATGAACATCGAGTTCAAGAAGCCTGCGGTTTACGGTGACGTGCTCGAATTCAACGTGCACGTGCGGCGGATCGGCAAGTCGTCGCTCGAGCTCTACACCGTGGTGACCGTCGAGGGCGAAGTGATCTGGACCATCGAGCAGTTGATCGTGATGACCTCGACCAGGGATCACAAGTCGCACCCCTGGCCGGATGACTGCCGCAAGGGGCTCGAGCTCTACCTGCACCCGGAAATGGCCGCCTGAGCCACCGTGCGCGGACCGAAATCGAAAGCGCCCCGGCAGGGAACTGCCGGGGCGCCTTGCTTTTGTGCCGTGGAGAAGTGCGTCAGGCGACGCATTCCAGCCGGTGGAACTTCGAGCGGGCGAAGACCAGCGCCTCGCCCCCCGCGATGGCGACATGCTCGATGCGGCCGATGAAGACCGTGTGGCTGCCCGCGTCGGTGGCGGTGACCACCTCGCAGGAGATCGAGGCCAGCGCGCCTTGGAGCCGGGGCAGGCCGAGCGGACAGCAGGACCATGTCCCCGCGAAGAACTTCTCGACGCCGCTCTGCCCCTGCGCGCCGGCAAAGGCCATGGCCACGTCCGCCTGGTCCTGCCCGAGCAGCTGGACGCTGAAGCGCCCGCTGCGCGCGATCTCCTGGCAGGTGCCGGTGCGGCGGTTGACGCAGGCCAGCAGGCTCGGGGGACTGTCGCTCACCGAGCAGACCGCCGTCGCGGTGATCCCGCGCCGCAGATCGCCCGCCCCGGTGGTGATCAGCGTCACCGCCCCGGGAAAGAGCCCCATCGTCTCGCGGAAGGTCGTGATGTCCACGGCCATGTCAGGCTGCCTTGAGCGAGGTCAGGTAGTCCCCGGCGGCGGCGGGATCGGCGAACCAGGGGAAGAAGTCGCGCGGGTCGTCGAAGCCGTTGGCGATGCGGCGCGCGAGATCCGGCAGCCCCTGCGCCGAGCCCATCAGTTCGAGCACGAAGGGCGGCGGCGGCAGCAGCATCATGTTGGTCCAGCGCACGACCCATTGCGCGTAGCTCCAGAAGGTCTCGAAGGTCGCGCGCATCCAGGCCTCGTCGAAGGGACGCTCGCCGCGCGCGAAGATGGCCTCGAGGTAGACCGCCGCCGCCTTGGCGGCATTGTTCGCGCCCTGGCCGGTGATCGGGTCGTTGAGGCAGACCGCGTCGCCGAGGCCGAGCACCTTGGCGCCCGAGGGCAGGGTGCCGACGGGTTTGCGCACGGTCGGGGGGAAGCGCCCGGCAAGGATGCCGTTGCCGTCGGTCAGCTCGATCTTCTGGCAGCGTGCCGCCTCCCAGGGCAGGAAGGTGTCGAGGATCTGCTTCGAGCGGGCGAGGTGCCCGGCCGGGCCGGTCACGTCCGCCCAGCAATCCATCGGACCCTCGGGGATGCCCTCGAACACCATGATCTCGCAGGGTCCGGAGAGGGTCAGTGCGGGGAAGACGAAATATTCGCCGACGCCCGGGATCAGGTTGAAGTTCACCGCCGAATGCTCGGGGCGCGGGGTCATGCCGTGCACGTAGGTCAGGGCGAGGGCGCGCTGCGGCGCCGCGAAGGGCGAGCGGTCGGCGTCGCGCTCGAAGAGCTTGCCGACCTCGCCCTTGCCCGAGGCGACGATCACCAGGTCCGCGGATTTCGCCTCGCGCTCGAGCGCGGCGATGTCGGCGGTGGCGATCTCCATCTTGCCGCCGAGCCGCTCGAACTCCGCGATCCAGCGGGGCATCTTCACCCGCTGGTCGATCGACTGCGCCTTGCTGTCGAGCCGCGCCGCCCAGTCGATGACCTTGCCCGGCCCCTCGGGGTTCGGGACGCTGAACGAGATGCCCTCGACCGGCGGGCAGTCCTCTTCCCAGAAGTTGATCCCGAGGTCGCGCTCGAGCTGCAGCGCCGCGTCGAACTGGCATTGCGAGGACATGACGCGCCCCTCGGCGATCTGCGCGCCGGTGCGGTCCTGGATGATCCTGACCTCGTAGCCCTTCTGCAGGAGCCCGATGCCGAGCTGCAGGCCGGACTGGCCCCCGCCCACGATGGAAATGCGTTTCATTCTTCTCTCCTGTTGACTGGTCTTCGGTGCGGCCGGGGTCAGTCCATGAGCCGCGGGATCGCCGGCTCGGCGCGCTCGGGGCCCATGGCGGTGTAGCCGCCGTCGACCCGGATGTCGGTGCCGGTGACGAAGCTGGCCTCGTCCGAGCAGAGGAACATGATCGTCGAGGCGACCTCCTCGGGGTCGCCGACCCGCGGGAAGAGGTGGAAGTCCGCGCCGACCCCGTCGGTCTTGGCGCGGTCGCCCCCCGTGAGGCTGTCCATGATGTTCGACCAGGTCCAGCCGGGCGAGACCGCGTTCACCCGGATGCCGTCGGGCGCGAGATCCATCGCCTGGTTGCGGGTGAGCTGCAGGATCGCCGCCTTGGACACCGGGTAGAGCCAGCGGCCGGTCTGCGCAACGCGGGCCGAGATCGAGCCGAAATTGACGATGGCGCCCTTGGTCTTGCGCAGCTCGTCGCGGGCGGCCTGCATCAGCATGACCGAGCCGACAAGGTTCACATCCAAAGCATCGAGCCACTCGGCGCGGGTGCTCTCGGCGCCGTTGTCGAGGTAAGTGGCGGCGACGTTCACCAGGAAGTCGATGCGCCCGAACCGGTCCTTGGCCACCTGCACCACCCGCGCGATATCCTCGTCCGAGCGCAGGTCAGCCTGGACGAAGACCACGCCCTCGGTCTCGAGCCTCTGGCCGTTCTCGCCGTCGATATCGGCGACGACGACCTTTACCCCGTGCGATCTGAACGCCTCGACCACGGCAACGCCGATTTTGGTGGCACCGCCCGGCACGATCGCGACCTTGTCTTTCAATCCACGCATCGCGCGCTCCCCGTTTGTCATTTTTCTGAAAAGAAAGCTTGCAGGGCCGCCGGTGATCCGCGCTATCCTGATTGCGCAGCCGGGATCCGGATTGCGCAAATTATGCTTCAGGGATGAAGGAAACTCTCGGCGCGGCCATGGAAACGCTCCCGCTCAGCCCCGATTGCCCGGAGGGTCTGCCGCTCGGCAGCCACCCGCTGTTCGCGACCGGCGACCTGGATGAGGCGCGCGAACGGGTGGCGCGGGTCTATTGCGACCACCGTCTCGAGGTGGTGGGGCGCGACCCGCTTGCGGCGCGGCACAACCGGCTCGACGGGCAGGACCTCTCGATCAACGTGCTCACTTACGGCGCCAAGGCGCAGATCGCGCCGGGCCCGCTCGAACGCTTCTATCTCTTCCAGTTCCCGCTGCGGGGTCATGCCTCGATCGGCACGCGTGCGGGGGGCTACGAGATCGGCGGCGGCAGCGGCGGCGTGCTCAATCCCGACGACGACGTCAGCATGATCTGGAGCGAGCACTGCGTGCAGCTGATGCTGCAGATCGACCGCGCGGCGCTGATGCAGGCGGCCCATGCCGAGTTCGGGCTGCCGCAGGGGGCGGCGCTGCGCTTCGACGGTGCGCGGGGGCTCGCTGGCGGCGAGGGGAGGTCCTTTCTCGGCCTGCTCGAGTTCGTGATCTCCGAGACGCGGCGCGGCGCCGAGCCGCTGGCGCGCGGCTCGGCGCTGGGGCGGCAGCTCGAGCGCACGCTGCTGGTCGGCCTGCTGCAGTCGCAGCTCGGCCCGCAGGAGGAGAGCGCGCGTGGCGCCTACGCGCCGCGGGTGATGCGGCTTGCCGAGGGCTTCATGCGCGAGAACCTCGGCGCTCCGCTGATGATCGAGGACATCGCCCGCGCCGCGGGCACCAGCGTGCGGACGCTGCAGGCCGCGTTCCGCGCCTGCCATGGCTGCGGCCCGATGACCGTGCTGCGCGACATGCGGCTCGACAGGGCCTGGGAAGAACTGTCGAACCCCGCGCCAGAGACCCGGGTCACCGAGGTCGCGACCGGGCTCGGATTCTTCCACCTCGGGCGCTTCTCGGAGCACTACCGCAAGCGGTTCGGCTGCGCTCCCGTCGCGACGCTCCGTGCCGCGCTGAGGTCCTGAGGGGCGGCGCCGGGTTCAGCGCGACCGCTCAGATGTAGGTCCGCAGGTATTCGCCGAGGCAGACCATCGCCATCGCCTGACCGTAGGGCATCGAGGTCAGCCGGATCTGGCGGTAATGGTCGAGATCCGCGCCCATCGCCGTGCCGAAGGAGACGTTTCGCAGCTCCCCCTCGGGAGAGATGTTGTCGATGACGGCCTTGACCGCGCGCTCGGCCACCGGGGTGAACTCGCTGCCGATGTACCGCTTGCGCACCGCCTTGAGCAGCCCGTAGCCGAAGCCGGCGGTGGCCGAGGCCTCGAGGTAGCTCTGCGGATCATCGAGCAGCGTGTGCCAGAGCCCCGAGGCATCCTGCGTGCGCCGCAGCGCCTCGGCCTGACGCCCGAGCAGCGCCTGCAGGTGACGGCGGACGGGATCGCCTTCCTTGAGGTCGAGCAGCTCGATGAACTCGGGGATCACCATGGTGACCCAGGCATTGCCGCGGGCCCAGAGCGCGCCGGCGAAGTTGTGGTTGCCCTCGAAGCTCCAGCCGTGGAACCAGAGGCCGCTCCGGGTGTCGGCAAGGTACTGGGCGTGGGTCAGGAACTGGTACTTGGCTTCGTCGATGTACTCGGGGCGGCCCAGCACGAGGCCGATCTTGGCCAGCGGCAGGACCGCCATCATCAGCGTGTCGTCCCACATCTGCCCCGGGTTGACCGCGTCGTAGACGATGTGCTGCAGCCCGCCGCCCTCTACCCTCGGCATACCGTGCATCACCCAGTCCGCCCACGTGTCGAGGTAGGGCAGCCATTTCGGGTCGCGGTCCAGCTCGTAGAGATGCGCGGCCACGAGGAAGGGGGCGACGGTGTTGACGTTCTTGGTCGGCGTGCCCTCGGCGAGGCGGTCCTCGAACCAGCCGCGGATGATCTCCATCGCGCGCGGATTGCCGGTCAGCTGCCAGTAGGTGAGCAGCCCGTAGAGGCCGATGCCGTGGGTCCATTCCCATCCGGCCCAGCCCTTGGTGTCGATGACCCGCCCGTCGTCGAGGTGCAGCAGGAACTCGCCGGTGGTGTCGGTGATGCCGACGAGATTGTCGGTGAGCCGGTCGATGAGGCCGCAGATCTCGGCGCGGGGCAGCAGGCGGGCGTCCTGCCGCAGCAGCGGATGCAGGGACATGTGTCTCCTCCCGGAAGGTGTGCGTGCGGCCGCCGCGACCGGCGGGACGGCCGCAGGGCCTCAGAGCGTGACGAGGTCGGCGACCTCGACCGGCAGCCCGGTCTGGAACGAGCGGTTCGCCGCGATGCCGGTCAGGATCGACATGGCGCCGTCGCGGTAGCCCGCCGCATAGGCCCCGCCCGAGTTCGACTTGCCGAAGATGTCAGCCAGCATCCGGTTGTCGCCGCCGCCGTGGCCGCCCTCGGCCATGTCGATCGGCACCACGCGCGGCGTGCCGTGCAGCGGGAAGTGGTAGAGCTGGATACCTTCCGCCGCGCCCTCCTGCTCCTTGGCGCCGCCGCCGTTGATGTAGGAGGTTTCGCGCACCATGAGCTCGATCCGCCCGCCGGAGCCGTTGAAGCTGACGTTGAACCCCTCCCAGGGCGCGTAGGCGTTGAGCGAATAGGTCAGCACCGAGCGGTTCCTGTAGCGCACCATGACCTGCATCGTGTCCTCGATGCTGATGCCGTCGCCGAAGACGTTCTGGTCGCGCTGGTAGCCATCCTCGTGCTCGGCGTCCCAGTAGAGCGCCTTCTGCACCGGGCTTGCGGTCAGGTCGATGGCAAAGGGATCGTCCTTGGCGGCGGCGACGCCGGTGGTGCGCGTGTAGGAGGTGAAGTGCCCGCGCTCCTCGGCATTGGCGCGGCCGTAGAAGCGCAGGTCGCCCATGCCGAAGACCGTCTCCGGCTGGCTGCCGAGCCAGAAGTTCACGAGGTCGAAATGGTGGGTCGACTTGTGCACCATCAGACCGCCGCTGTTGCGCTTGTCGCGGTGCCAGCGCCGGAAGTAGTCGGCGCCGTGCTTGGTGTCGAGCAGCCACTCGAAATGCACCGAGAAGACCTCGCCGATGCCGCCCGAGGTGATGAGCTCGCGCACCGCGGAGTTGTGCGGCGCGTAGCGGTAGTTGAAGGTCACGCGCACCGAGCGCCCGGTGCGCTTCACCGCGTCGACGATCTGCTGGCACTTGGTGGTGTCGGTGGTCATCGGCTTTTCGGTGATCACGTCGCGTCCAGCCTCGAGCGCGGCGATGATGTAGATGTGGTGCGTGCGGTCGATGCCATGGTCATCGCGCCGCGTTGTGCAGCTCCGAGATCTCGAGCCGCATCTCGACGCGCAGCTCGCCGCGTCGAGGTTCGAGAGCGGCTCGTCGAAGAGGAAAACCTCGGGCTTCGCGGGCACGATGCGCCGGATGCGGTGGCGACGCGCTGGCGCTGGCTGGCGCCGCCGAAGCTGCTTCGGCAGGCGGTCGAGCAGCGGCTCGATCTCGAGGATGCGGGCGACCTCCTGCACGGCGGCCTCGCGCTCGGCTTCGGCACATGCGCGAGGCGCAGGCCGAAGGCGAGGTTGGAGCGAACCTTCATGTGCGGGTAGAGCGCGTAGTTCTGGAACACCATGGCGATGCGGCGCTTGCCCGGGGGCAGGGCGTTGACGATGCGGTCGCCGATGCGGATCTCGCCCGAGGTCACCTCCTCGAGCCCGGCGATCATCCGCAGCGTGGTGGACTTGGCGCAGCCCGAGGGGCCGACCAGCACCATGAACTCGCCCTCTTCCACGTCGAGGTCGATCCCGTGCACCGCCGATCATCAGCCCCGCCGTGACCTCTCGAGCTTGGCGATCATGCAGAGCGTGGATTGCCGCAGCCCACCGGGGCCGGTCGAAGGCGCCGGGCTCGAAGAACACGACGAGCGCCGGCGTGATGGTGAGCACGGACATCGCGAGGATGCGGTTCCATTCGAACGCCTCGGTCGTGTCGATCGAGAGTTTCAGCGCCAGGCTGACCGGGTACTTGTCGACCGAGCTGATGTAGATCAGCGGGCCGAGGAAGTCGTTCATCGTCCACATGAACTGGAAGAGGCACACCGAGATCAGCGCCGGGGCCAGCATCGGCACGACGATGAACACCAGCGTCTGCCAGGAGTTGGCACCATCGACCCGCGCCGCCTCTTCCATGTCGCCTGGGATGGCGCGCAGGAACTGCACCAGCATGAAGACGAAGAAGGCGTCGCCGGCAAAGGCGGAGGGCACCCAGAGCGGCAGGAAGCTGTCGAGCCAGCCGAGGTCGCGGAAGAGGATGTACTGCGGGATGCGGGTGACCACGTTGGGCAGCAGCAGGATCGCGATGACCGACCCGAACAGCAGCTTCTTCAGCGGGAAGTCGAAGCGGGCGAAGCCGTAGGCCACCATGGTGCAGCTGATCGCCGTGCCGATCACCTTGGGGATGATGATCAGGAAGGAGTTCAGGAAGAACCGCCCGAAGGTGTAGGGGGTCGAGGTCTCCCAGCCCTTCACATAGCCCTCGGCGGTGGGATGCTGCGGGATGAAGCCCGGGTTGGCGAAGATCTCGGCATTCGTCTTGAAGGACGCGCCCACCAGCCAGATCAGCGGGTAGAGCATCAGGAGCCCGACGCCGAAGAGGACGATGTAGCGCACCGCGGCCGAGATGCGGGCCTTGCGGATCTGCCGGGCGTTGGCGGCGCGGGCCTCGGCGAGGCTGTCGGCGGCGGCGCTCATGACGTCGGATGCATGGGTGATGTCGGTCATGTTCAGCTCCGCTTGTCGCCGGCGTAGTAGACCCACTTCTTCGAGGACCAGAAGGCCGCGAGGGTCAGCACCATGATGATCACGAAGAGCACCCAGGCGAGGGTCGAGGCATAGCCCATGTCGAAGCGGCGGAAGGCCTCGTCGTAGATGTACATCGGCAGCAGGTAGGTGGATTTCAGCGGCCCGCCCGAGCCGCCCGAGATGACGAAGGCCGGGGTGAAGGCCTTGAATGCCTCGATCGTCTGGATCACGAAGTTGAAGAAGATCACCGGCGAGAGCAGCGGCAGGGTGATGCGCAGGAACTGCCGCCGCGGCGAGGCGCCGTCGAGGCTCGCGGCCTCGTACATGTCGGCGGGGATCTGGCGCAGGCCGGCGAGGAAGATGATCATCGGCGAGCCGAACTGCCAGACCGAGAGCACCACCAGCGTGTAGAGCGAGTAGTTGGGGTTCGAGATCCAGCTCGGCCCCTCGATGCCGACCATCGCCAGCAGCGAGTTCACCAGCCCGTCCGCCGCGAAGAGCTGCCGCCAGAGCACCGCGATGGCGACCGAGGTGCCAAGCAGCGAGGGCAGGTAGAAGATCGCGCGATAGGCCGGCAGGGCCCGCATGCCGCGGTTGAGCACCATGGCGATCGCCAGCGCGAAGGCCAGCTTGAGCGGCACCGACAGCGCCACGTAGACGAGCGTCACCTTGATCGCCGCGGCGAATTTCGCGTCCTCCGTGACCATGCGGACGTAGTTCTGCGCGCCGATGAACTCGGGCGAGGTCAGCAGGTCGAAGTCGGTGAAGGACAGGTAGAGCGAGACCAGCGCCGGGCCGAGCGTCAGGCAGAAGAAGCCGATCAGCCAGGGCGCGAGGAACATGTAGCCCGCGCCGTTCCGGTGGATGGCCCGCGCGAGCCATCCCTCCGGTGCCGGACGCGAGGCGGATGTCCCGCCGTCGAATGCGTCGGATGCGGCCATGCCTCAGGCCCGCTTCAGGATCGCGGCGGCCTCGTCGACCAGCGCCGCGCCGCCCTCTTCCGGCGAGACGGCCTCGAAACCCACTTCCTGGCTGACGCGGATCTGCACCGCGTTGATCTCGCCCGCGCCCTTCGGCGGGGCCGGGGGCAGCGCACCGATCTGCGGCGTCAGGCTGGAGATCAGCTCGACCACCTTGCGGCCGCTGTCGTTGAGATCGGGCAGGATCGCCTCGCGGATCTCCGGCGAGGCGGGCACGCCGCGGTCGAGGCCGAGCAGGCGCGCACCCTCGGGATCGCGGATCAGGAAGTTGATCATCCGCGCCGCGAGTGCCGGCTCCTTCGAGGTCGAGGAGATCGAGAACATCTGCGAAGGCTTGAGGTACTGGCCCGGCTGGCCACCCTCGAGTACCGGCGCGCCGACCACCGAAAGCTCGGCCTGCACCAGCTTCTGGTAGGACTCGAACTGGTTGGAGTGGGCGAAATCGGTCACTGCGCTGCCCGAGACGATCGGCGCGGTCTCGGGCGAGTTCTTGTAGAGCGCCTGCACGTCGGCGGGCACGCAGCTCTTGGCCTTGCGCATCTCGGCCCAGTAGGCGAACCAGCGGCCCGCGTCCGCGGCGTCGTAGCCGAGCATGCCCTCGGGCGTGTAGAGGGCCTTGCCCTGGGTGCGCAGCCAGACCTCGAAGAGCCCCTCCTGGCCGCTGCCGTCGGCGGTCGCGTAAACGCGGCTGCGGCTGTTCCCGGCGGCGAAGGCGGCGCATTTCTCGGCAAAGCCGTCCCAGCTCGTGCCGAGCGACGGCGCCTCTGCCCCGGCCTCGTCCCAGGCCTTGGCATCGTAGACCACCGAGAAGGCGTTGACCCCGACGTTGCCGCCGTAGAGCTTGCCGTCCACCGAGCAGCTGTCGAGGTTGACCTGCCCGAAATCGGCGATGTCGAGTTCCGCGCCAAGGAATTCGTCAAGCGGGCGGATCGCGTCGCGCCGCGCGTATTCGAACATGTAGCGGTAGTCCATCTGGATGAAATCGGGCGCATTGCCGCCGGCGACCTGGGTCGCCAGCCGCGCCCAGTAGTCGTCCCAGCCCATGAATTCCGCCTCCACCGAGGCTTCGGGGTTGGCGGCCCTGAACTTGTCGATGGCGGCGTTGGTGCGCCGCGCGCGCTCGTCTCCGCCCCACCAGATCATGCGGATATTGCCACCCTGCTGCGCGAAGGCGCCGCGCGCTCCCAGAAGCGGCAGGCCGGCCATCGCCAGCCCGGTGCCGAGAAGCCGGCGCCGGTCGATACGGGTCGAAGTCATGTTGTCCTCCCAAACTGGACGGCTGTGGCACGCAGGGCGCCCGCCCGTCCTTCTCCTCCATCGTCCGGTGTCTCCTCACCGGGCGCGACGCGTGTCGAAGCACTGTCGCCGGACCAACCTAGGGAGCCCGAGCCATACGAACAACTACAAAATATTGACCGTGTCATAGAAGGTATCTATGCCTCTTCCAGAGGAGGAGGCGGACACATGGACAGGGCTCTCGAACAATTCGTGGCGGTCGCCGAGGCGGGCTCGCTCATGGCCGCTGCCGAGAAGCTGCGCCTGTCGCAGCCGACGCTCAGCTACAACATCAAGCGGCTGGAGGAATCGCTCGGCGTGACGCTCTTCCACCGCTCGGCGCGCGGCGTGCAGCTGACCACCTATGGCGAGACGCTCTACAACAGCGCCGTGGTCATCGGGCGGCTGCACTCCAACGCGCTGACCACGATCGCGCGGCAGAAGGCGGAACTGGAGGAAGGGATCAGCATCGGCACCGGCTATTCCACCTGGTTCCTGATCCTGCGAGACTACGTCGTCGAGCATTTCAGGGCGCATCCGGACGCGCCGATCAACCTCAGCATCGGCAACATGATGCGCTGCATGGACCAGCTGCTGGCCGGGGACATCTCGCTCTTCATCGGCCACCGGATCGACCAGCTGAAGGAGGGGATCGCCGTCGACTTCATCCCGATCGGCCACGCCATGGATGGCTATTTCGTCCGGCGCGGGCACCCGCTCCTGGCCGAGCCGCGCGGCCTCGAGGAGATCCGCGCCTATCCCACGACCATGGCCTATCCCGTCGACGTCAGCCAGAAGCGCCTCGTCTCGGGCAGCGAGCTCTACGATGCCTCCCGGCTCGGTCATGCCTTCACCTCGAACTCGCTCGAGGCCTGCCTCGAGTTCGTCCATGCCACCGACGCGGTGCTGATCCACAGCACGGTCCTGACGGAGTATTTCGGCGAGCAGGGGCTCGGCCGGGTCGAGCTGCGGCCCGGCGTGGACGTCAAGCGCGCGGTCATGGGCATCCACGTGCTGCCCGAGCGGCGCGCCAACCCCAAGGTGCAGGCCTGCATCCGCGCGATCCTCGAGCGCGCCGAGCAGCTGAAGCTCTTCCCGCCCTTCGAAGGCTAGGGAACGGCGCGGCGCTCTGGCGATCGGTCCATATGATCTTTACTAAGGGATCAGATGGTCTATATTCAGGCCAAAGGAGATCGAGATGCACGTCATCGCCAAGACCCGGGAACCCGCGCAGATCAACGCCGTCGCCCTCAAGGCCTACGCGCGCATCGTCGATGCCTGGGCGCTCAGCGTCAAGGAGGCGGCGGGCCTCGCGGACATGTCGGAAAGCACCTGGAAACGCGCCCGGAAACCCGATTTCGCCGGCGAGCTGACCAAGGACCAGCTGTTGCGGCTCAGCGCGGTGATCGGCATCTACAAGTCGCTCGAACTCTATTTCTCGGACCCGCTCGCGCGGAGCTGGTTCACCCGGCCGAACGCCGGCCCGCTCTTCGGCGGCAGCCGGCCGGTCGACGCCGCGGTCGAGGGCGGCCTGCCACAGATCCTCGCCATCCGCACCTATCTCGACGCGCTGCGGGGTGGCGCGTGAAACAGACCGAGATTTCGGATCGCGGTCTTGTTCGCCTCCTGCCCGCCACCTACCACAAGCCGCCCGCGCTGCGCGGCCTCGTGGACAGCGACGACGAGGTCGAGATCCTCGCCGAGATCGAGGGTATGACCAGCGGCCGCCTCCAGGCCGAGCGGGGCAGGAACCCCCATATCGACCCGCGCGAGCTTGCCTGGCGCCGCCGCAGCCACGACCTGCGCATCTATGGCGAGACCCATGTCAACGCGGCCTTCACCTACACGCGCGCTGGCGGCAACCGCTTCAACTCCGAGGAGCGCGGGGCCTGGTACTGCGCCTGGGACGTCATGGTCTCGGTCAGCGAGGTGGCGTGGCACCGGACGCGCGAGCTTGGCTATACCGGCTGTTTCGAGGACAGCGCCCGCTACGTCGAGATGCTGGCGGATTTCATCGGCGCCTTTGACGACATCACCGATGACCCGGGCCATCCGGCGTTGCACCCCGATCCGGCGATCGGATACCCCGAGGGCCAGACCCTTGCCCAGCACCTGCGGCGCGAAGGCGCGCGTGGGCTGATCTACCCCTCGGTCCGCGCGCCGAAGCCGGGGGGCAACTGCCTCGTGTGCTTCGAGCCCCGCGCCATCCAGAACGTCCGACCGGGCGCGTCCTGGGACCTCATCTGGGAAGGTACGCCCGACTATTCGGTCATCGCCGCGGCCTGAACCGCCGGGCGCCGTTCTCCGCGGGCGGCCTCAGTCGAGGCGTCGCCGCATCCCCACGTCCCGCGCCGACGCGCGGTCATACATCGCGCGGTAGGCGGGCAGGTAGCGCGCGACCTGCGCATCGGCGCGGTCCATCGCCTCGCGCTTCGCCCCGAAGACCTCGGCCGCCTCTTCCAGCAGCGCCGCCTCGTCGACGCGGCAGAGCCGCCCTCCCTCGGCGACGATCTCCCCGGCCACCATGGTCAGGCGCAGGGACTGGCCCAGCTCGCAATGCACCAGCTGGCGCGGAAGGTCGTTGAGCGGCACGAAGGGCAGGGCGCGCAGATTGACGAGGTTCAGGTCCGCAGGCGCGCCTGCTGCCAGCGTGCCGAGACCCGGCTCGCGCATCGCCCTGCCGCCGCCCTCGGTGGCCGCCCGCAGCACCTCTCCGGGGGCGGGCCAGCTTTCGTAGCGAGGGCGGTCGAGCGTGTGGATCAGCGCGGCGGTCTTCATCACCGACCACATGTTGATCGCATCGTCGGCGATCGCCTCATCGACGCCGAGACAGATCGGGATGCCCCGGTCCTGCATGTCGCGCCAGCGCATGATGCCGCTGCCGAGGCGGAGGTTCGAGATCGGGTTGTGCGCCACGCTCGCGCCGGTTTCCGCCAGCAGGTCGAGATCGGCATCGTCAACCCAGATGGCGTGGATCACGTTCATCCGCTCCGACAGCAGGCCGAGATCGGCGGTGTAGCGCACCAGCGAGCGCCCGCCGAGGCAGTCCTCGCCATAGACCCGCTGCAGCTTGGTCTCGAGCATGTGGGCGTAGAAGGGCAGGTCATGCTTCCGGCTCAGCGCGTCGAGCGCGGCGAAGTAGCCGGGCGTCACGCGCTGCGGCGCCGAGCAGGAGACCGCGGCCTTGATCCGGCCCTCCGCCGCGCCGTGCCAGCGGGTGATCAGGTGATCGTAGAGCTCCAGCAGCCGCTCGGCCGGGCAGGGCGAGGGCAGTTCGAGCGGCGCGCGCAGCTCGGGCGGCAGCAACTCGCGCAGGAAGGGCAGCTTGTCGAGCTCCGGCACCTCGGGCTGGTCGAGCGCGAGCCGGGCGCGGATGCCGCTGTCGAGATACGCCTGCGCCACCGCGTCGATGATCGCGGGCTCGGGTTCCGGCACGAAGAAGCAGTCGTCCTGCACCGAGGTGGTGCCGGTCTTCAGCATCTCGATGCAGGCCAGCATGGTGCGCAGGTAGGCCTCGCGCGGGGTCGGGCGCAGCACTTCCAGCTCGGGGCACTCGTAGAGCATGAAGACCTCGAGCGGCAGCGACGGCAGCCGCCCCTTCATGTGGGTGACCGAGGAATGGAAGTGGCCGTTCACGAGGCCGGGCATCAGCAGGTCGCCGCGCCCCTCGACGATCGTTGCGCCGGGAATGTCGCCAAGCGCGCCGATCGCGGCGATGCGGCCGTTGCGCACCAGCAGGTCGCAGGGCGCGGACATCCCGCCGTGCGCCTGCAGGTCAAGCAGGCGCACGTTGCGAAACAGGGTTTCAGGCATGGTCGGGCCTCCTCGCCTCCCGCGTCAGGTCCGGGACGAGCCGGTGTAGTAGGGCGTCCGCGCCGCGGTGCCGGTGATGTAGCCGTCGTAGAACTTCTCGACCTCGCCGAAGACCTGCGCGCGCAGCCAGTGGCGGTGCTGCTCCTCCGCGTCGCGCGGCAGGGCCAGCGCCTCGGCGATCTGGGCGAGGATCTCCTCGCGGTCTATGCGGGTGAAGACGCCCTCGCGGAAGATCACCTCGCCATCCACCAGCACCGCGTGCACGTCCTTGGTCTTGGCGCGGTGGATGAGCGCGTCGAGCGGCGCGATGTCCGGGTCCTGGAACGGGTAGGTGGCGCGATCGTAGTCGAGCACCACCGCGTCGAAACGCCGCCCGGCGTCGAGCCGGCCGATCTCGGCGCCGAAGGCGGTGGTCAGCGCGCCATGCTCCGAGGCCATGCGCAGCACCTGCGTCGGCGTCGGCACGGCGTCGTGGTCCATGCCCGGGACGCGGTGCACGGTCAGCGCGAGGCGCATCTCCTGCAGCATGTCGCGGTCATCGTTGATCCCCGCCTCGTCCATGCCCATGCCGACGGTGATGCCGCGCTTGCGCAGCTCCATCAGCGGCAGCATTCCCGAGCGCAGGCGGAAATTGGACGAGCAGTTGTGGCACACGCAGGTGCCGGTGCCGGCGCAGATCTCGAGGTCTTCCTCGGTCATCCAGACGCCGTGACCCAGCGTCAGCTTCGGCCCGAGAATACCCAGCTTTTCAAGGTGCTTGACCGCCGTCGTTCCGGTGCGCTTGAAGGCGTATTCCTTCTGGTAGGCGGTCTCGAGCAGGTGCATGTGCATCGGCACGCCGTCCGCGTCGGAGCGCTCCTTCATTGCCAGCAGCCCGTCGTCGGTCATCCAGTGCAGGTTGGCCGGGGCCAGCTGGATGCGCGCGCGGGCATGGGTCTTCGTGTCGCGCAGGTGCTCGTAGAGCGCCATGTACTCGGGGAAGCTCATCTTCTGCTGCGCGAGATGCTCGGCCATGGCGCGCCCGGCCTCGGGCGGCAGGCGGCGGCAGAAGTCCTCGTCGGCCGCGTAGACGAAGCGGTTCTGCTCGCGCACCGCGTAGCAGTAGGAGGCGCGCATGCCGATGGTCTCGTAGGCGCGCAGCACGCCGCCGGCCGAGGCCTTGACCTGCTCGAGATCGCCCGTCGCCCAGCCCTGGATGTGCTGCACCGTGGTGACGCCGGACGAGATCATCTCGAAGGCCGAGTAGAGCGTGTCGAGATAGGGGTCGATCTTGCGCATCGACAGGCGCGCGGCGAACCACAGCTCCAGCGCGTAATCGGGCGCGCCAAGCTGCAGCGGCGTCAGGCCGATGTGGTGGTGGCTGTTGACGAGGCCCGGCATCATCAGGTGGTGCGGGTAGTCCGTCACCTCGGCGCCCGGGTAGGCGGCGAGGATCTCGGCGGCGGGGCCGACGGCGAGGATCACCCCGTCCTCATGCGCCAGCGCCGCGTTCTCGATGATCTCGGGGGAGGTGTCATCCTTTGCGCCCGACACGATCCAGCGGGCGGTAACAATCTGGGTACTCACGAGAATTCCTGTTCCTTGAAGGATTTTTCAACTTCCTCGGCCAGCAGCGCCTCGCAGCGCCGGGCAAGGTCGATCATTTCGGGGCTGCGCAGGTCGCGCGGACGGGCCTGGTCGAGCCGGATCTCGGCCTTGATCTGGCCGGGACGGGCGCTGAACACGACGATGCGGTCGGCGAGCGCCAGCGCCTCCTCGATCGAGTGGGTGACCAGCAGCACCGAGGCGCCGGAGCTTTCCCAGACGTCGAGCAGGTGCTTCTGCATGCGCGCACGGGTCTGGATGTCGAGCGCGGCAAAGGGCTCGTCCATCAGCAGCACCTTGGGTTTCATCGCCAGCGCCCGGGCCAGTGCCGCCCGCTGGCGCATGCCGCCCGACAGCTCGTGCGGGCGCTTGTTGCCGGCCCCGGCAAGGCCGACGAGCCGCATCAGCCGGTCCGCCGCCTCGTCCATCTCGCGCGGCGAGCGGCCGGCGATCTTCAGCCCGAAGGTGATGTTGTCCTTCACCGTCAGCCACGGGTAGAGCGAGGCCTCCTGGAAGATCAGGCTGCGTTCCGGCGAGGGCTCGGTGATCTCGAGCCCGTCGAAGGTGACGCTGCCCTGCGTCGCGTCCTCGAGCCCGGCGACGATGTAGAGCAGCGAGCTCTTGCCGCAGCCCGACGGCCCGAGCAGCACGACGAACTCGCCAAGCGCCACGTCGAGCGTGAGGTTCCGAACCGCCGGGACGGGATCGGGCCCGTCGGGGTTCCAGGTCTTGGAGACATTCTTGATGGACAGTCCGAGCATGGTCACACCCCTCCCACGGGGCTGGGGCCGACCCACCACAGGACCTTGCGCTGCACGTAGCGGAGCGCCTGGTCGAAGGCGAAGCCGGTGATCCCGATCAGGGTCATGGTGAAGAAGACGAGGCTGGCGTTGAACGTGTTGCGGGCCATCATGGTGACCTGCCCGAGGCCCGAGCCGACGCCCACCGCCTCGGCGATGAGCACCACCATCCAGGCGCCGAAGAGGTTCATGCGCAGCGTGACGAAAAGGTCGGGCAGGATCGCCGGCAGGATCACGTGACGGTAGATCTGCCGCTTCGAGCAGCCCATGATCTTGGCCAGCTGGATGTAGTTCTTGGGCACGCTGTCGATCAGCGAGAGCGTCGCCAGCGTCATCACGAAGAAGATCGCGATGAACACCAGGAACACCGCCGGCGGGTTGCCGATGCCGAAGACGAAGACCGCCACCGGGATCCAGGCCACCGGCGAGATCGGCGCCAGCATGGTGATCATCGGCAGCATGAGGTTGCCGAAGATGCGGAAGTAGCGGATCGCGAGCCCCACCGCCAGCGACAGCGCGAAGCCCACGGCGAGCCCCGCGGTCACCCGCAGCGAGGTCCAGCCGATCACCCCAAGCACCGACCAGATCGAGCCGCCCGAGCTGAGCGCGCCGGCGCGCTGGCCGTTCGGGTCGAAGAAGCGGAACTGGTCGGGCAGGTTGGCCAGGAAGATGTGGGGCGGTGGCAGGAGCAGGGGGTTGGCCCACCCCCGCCACCACGCGAACTCCCACAAGCCGACGAAGATCGCGAGGGACGCGAGGGACCACAGCACCGGTACGATCTTGCGGGTCAGGCTTCGCGCAGGCCGCGCCGGCGATGGGGCAGGGAGCTTTCTCTCGTCACTCATGGTTCCGTCGCTCATGGGAGTCTCCTGTCGTTCAGGCTGTCTTGAGGGCGAGCTGGCCGTAGAGCTCGGCATTCTCGGCGATCACCGCCTCGAGCAGCGTCCAGTCCACGGCCTCGGGCGGCAGCGTGTTGCGCACGTAACCCATGGCCTTCATCGACTCCGACCGCTCGGTGAAGAAGTCGGTGTTGTTGCGCTGGTCGATCATCACCGGCTGGCGCGACTGCGCGAGCTTCAGCGCCTCGAGCGAGGTCTTGTAGTAGGTGCCGACGGTGTCCTCGAGCGCCTTCTCGGTGTCCTGCTCGGATTGCAGCTGCGCGGTCATCATCGCCTTGATGACGGCCTTCACCGCGTCGGGGTTCTCTTCCAGCAGCGGGATGCGCGCGGCGAGGACGCAGTCCGAGTAGCCCTTGCCGTAGACGTCGATGCCGTCGGACAGCACCGTCGAGCCGGCGCGCTCCTGCAGGCACTGCGTGGCATAGGGCTCGATGTGGCAGACCGCGTCGATGCCGCCGTTGATGAAGGCGGCGGCGAGTTCCGGAGAGGTGTTGAAGTACTTCACCTCGACATCGGCGAAGGACATGCCGGCCTTGGTCAGGTAGTCGTAGGGCAGCACCTCGAGCGTGTCGGCCTGGAAGGTGCCGATGGTCTTGCCCTTCAGGTCCTCGGCCTTGGTGATGCCCTCTGCGGCGACGAAGACGCAGCCCTCGACACCCGCGCCCGCGACAATGCGCACCGGCGCGCCGGCATCCACGAGGGTGATGAAGTTCGAGTAGGGGATGACCGAGACGTCGACCATGCCCGCCCCGAAGAGCGTCACCACGTCGGTGGTGGTGGGGGTGACCACGAAGTCGAGTTCGACGCCGTCGTCCTTCGCCAGCTCGCGCTCCTTGGCAAGGAAGATGCCGAGGTTGCACAGGCCCGAGCCGTGGGTCGCCTTGATCGTGGTCATGCCCGCGGCCGCGGCATCCGAGGCGCTCATCAGCCCGGCGGGGATGGCGAGGCTTGCCGCGGCGGCGACGCCGCCCCTCAGGAAGCCGCGGCGGCTTGCATGCTGGATGGTCTGATAGGTGTTACCGCATCTTTCGCACATGTCGTTGTCCTCTCTGTTGGGCACGGACAACGGGGCGGCGGTCTTTCGTTCAGGCAGGCCGGGCCAAATCGTCCATGACAATTTTTCTCGGCACGCCAACCTGGAGAAGAGGGACGAACACTGCCGCAATGCGATCGGATCAGTGGTTCAGCGGGCAGTGTGCCCTCCCTGCGCTGACACCGAGCCTGCGCGCTCCGGAGCGGCAGGTGAGAGCGCGGCGCGAGGGTCAGCCAGCGGAAAACGCGCGATTGTCGGGTTATTGGGCAAATGGGATGCCAAAATTTCGGATTTTAGGCATCGCGATGCTGCACGGCCGGTCGAGGAGGCGGTGATGCGGGCGACTCAGGGGCAGGGGGCCCGGGTCGGACCCGGTCGCTGCGCCCCGCACACTCGGCGGTTGCATCGTTTCGCGCCATCGGCAAGATGGGATGCCAAGTCAATCCTCTCGGGAAGCCGTTTCATTGCCCCAGCCCCTGCCTGACCTGCCGCTGCCTCCGCCCGCCACGGAATCCCCGACCGCGATCGCGCAATGGGTGGCCGAGGTGCTGCGCGACCGCATCGTGAAGGGTGCCTACCCGCCGGGCTCGCGCCTCGTCGAGCGGCGCATCTCGGCCGAGCTCGACCTGTCGCGCACGCCGGTGCGCGAGGCGCTGAAGCTCTTGCACCAGGACGCGCTGATCGAGATCTCGCGCAACAAGGGGGCGCAGGTCGTGCAGTGCAGCGCCGAGGAGGCGGTGCAGCTCTTCGAGGTGATCGCCTCGCTCGAGAGCCTCGCCGCCGAACGGCTGGCGCGCACCATCACTACTGAGCAGCTCGACGAACTCGAGGAGCTGCACGCGCGCATGTTGACCTTCTACAAGGTCGGCAGCCACACCGATTATTTCGACACCAACAGCGAGATCCACGACTTCGTCGTCGAGCGCTGCGGCAACCCGGTGATCCACGACGCGCACAAGCGGCTCATCGCGCGGGCGCGCTACGGGCGGTTCATGGCGATCCACAACCCCGACCGCCTCGCGCAGTCTGTGGCCGAGCACGAGGCGCTGATGGAGGCGCTGCGTCGCCGCGACGAGGCGGCGGCGGCGCTGGTCTGGCGCCAGCACCTCCAGCACACCGGCGAGAACTTCGCCGCGATGCTGGCGGCAGGCGAGGGCTAGGCTAGGACGGCAGCTCAGGCCGCCGCGCGCGCCCAGAGCCCTTCGCAGACCTGTTGGGCGGTGTGCACCACCTCGGTCATGTCGACCCGCGTCGGGCGGCGGTGGCGCACCAGCCATTCTCCCTCGACCATCACGTCGGTGACGTTCCCGGCGTTGCCGGAATGGACCACGATGCCTGCTCCGTCGATCTGCGGGCGCAGGTTCGGCGCGTCCGGGTCGAGCAGGATGAGATCCGCCGGATCGCCCACCCGCAGCCTGCCGCTGGCGCCATGGCCGCGCAGCGCCGCGGCGCCGCCCTGCGTGGCCCAGCCGAGCACCTGCGCCGCGTCGAAGTCGAAGGACATCCCCGCCCGCCAGCGCGCCGCCGCCAGCGCCATGCGCATCGCCTCGAACATGTCCGCGGACTTGGTGTCGGTGCAGAGGGTGATCGTCGCGCCCGCCTCGAGCAGCGCCTTGACCGGGGCGGCGGCGCCGAAGCTCGCGTTGCCGATCGGCGCGTGGGCAACCACCGCCCCCGCCGCGCCGAAACGCGCGATGTCGCTTTCGGACATGAAGATGCAATGCGCCGCGATCAGGTCGGGGTTGAGCACGCCCACGTCCTCGAGGAACTCGGTCGGGGTCATGCCCTCGCGGGCGAGCAGCTGCTCGACCTCCATCGGCGACTGGCTGAGATGGGTGTGGATCTGCTTGCCGCTTTTCTCTGCAAGATCGCGCATCCGCAGGAACATCTCGCGCGAGCAGCTGTCGGGCGCGTGCGGCGCGAGGATGGTGCTGATCCGGCCCTTGCCGTCCCATTTCTCCTGCACCGCCAGCGCCGCGCCCAGCGTCGCCTCGCCGAGCGCCGCGTCGCGGGCAAAGCGACCCTCGGACAGCGCGGCGCTGTCCATGTCCATGACCCGGCCGCCGACCATGGCGCGCAGCCCGAACTCCTGCGCCGCCCGCGCCAGCGCCTCGGGGCAGCGGTAGTAGTCGACGATCGTGGTGGCGCCTGCGCAGAGCATCTCCATCACGCCGAGCCGGGCGAGGGCCAGCGTCTCCTCGTCCGAGAGCCAGTGGCCCTGCGGCACGCCGGGCGTGTAGGCGGGGGCAAAGCTGACGTCCTCGATCATCCCGCGCACGATCATCAGCGGCGAGTGGTTGTGGGAGTTGACGAAGCCCGGCAGGCAGAGCGCGCCGCGTCCGTCGATCACCTCGGCGCCGGGAAGCGGCGGCAAGTCCGGGCCGATCGCGGCGATGCGGCCATCGTCGCCGACGACGAGGTCGACGCCCTTCTTCATCCCCGAGTCGGGGGTCAGCAGGCTCACGTTTCGCAGATGGGATGCCATTTTGGTTTTCCTTACGTTCAAGTGCGCGGCAGACGGGCGATCAAATCGCACAATCTTTGATCAACTCTGGATTTGCTGGGGATTCCTGCGGTTTCTCCTCGGAGATTGGGCGGCTCATGACCATAAGTCAAATGGCATTCCATTCCAAAGCCCGGCGACAGAACCGGCCTCGCCCGCGGCCTAGAGCCGTCCAACCCGACAGAGAAGGACACTTCATGACACGCATTTCTCCCCGCGGCCTGACCCGCCGCTCGCTGCTCAAGACCTCTGCCTTCGCCGCCGCCGGCACGTTCGCCGCCCCGGCTCTCCTGCGCGCGCAATCCTCGGAACTGGTGATCGGCTGCGCCGGCTCGCACAGCGCCTGGATGGAGGCCATCGTCGTGCCCCACATGAAGGAGGCGATCGGCGCGGACATCCTCTTCGAGGGCACCAAGTCCTCGGTCAACCTCGAGAAGATGGCCAGCAACAAGGACAACCCCTACCTGTCGGTCGTGCAGATGGACGATCCGGTGATGATCCAGGCGGTCGATGCGGATCTCCTGACCCCGATCACCGCAGACGCGGTTCCGAACATGACCCAGCTGCGCGGCGATGCCGTGCACATGGAGGGCATGTGGTGCAACTACGTCCAGCCCTGGGCAGGCGTGGCCTACAACACCGACTTCGCCGAGGGCGTGCCCTCGTGGGAGGCGCTCTGGGATCCGGCGAACGCGGGGCAGGTGATCATTCCGTCCCTGCAAAACACCGAAGGCATGTGGACGCTGTTCATGGCCGCCATGCTCGGCTCGGGCAAGCCCTTCTCGGAAGCGCAGTACGAGATCGAGGCCGCCTTCGCCAAGCTCGAGGAGCTGAAGCCGAACCTGCTGTCGGTCTACTCGACCATGAGCCAGGCCTTCAACCTGCTCGAGCAGGGCGAGATCACGCTGCTGTCGGGCAACTTCTCGTCCTACACGCTGCCGCGCAAGGCAGAGGGCGTGCCGGTGGATCTGGCCGCGCCGAAGGAAGGCATCTTCGCCATGCCCTCGGGCATCTGCCTCGTGAAGGGCGGGCCGAACGCGGAACTCGCCGCGGCCTATGTCAACGAGATGCTGGGCGAGAAGATGCAGGCGGCGATCGCCGACTTCGCCGCCTCGGTGCCCGCCAACACCACAGTCAAGGCCGGCGCGGTGATCCCCGACGGCGTCGAGATCTACAGCCCCGACTGGGCCTTCGTCGCCGCCAACCGCCGCGACTGGATCGAGCGTTTCGACAAGCTGATGGCGCTCTGAGACGATGACGGACATGGCTCAAGACCGCACCCCCGCAGACCGCCGCTACCTCGACGTCTGGGGCGTTGCCAAATCCTTCAAGGGTACCCGGGTCATGTCCGGCATGAACTTCCGGGTGGACCGGGGAGAGCTTGTCTCTCTCCTCGGTCCCTCGGGCTGCGGCAAGACCACGCTGCTGCGCATCATCGCCGGGCTCATGGAGGCCGACGAGGGCTCGGTGGTGCTGGGCGGGCGCGACATCAGCCGCTTTCCGGCGCACAGGCGCAACGTGTCGGTGGTGTTCCAGAACTACGCGCTCTTCCCGCACCTGACCGTGGCCGAGAACGTCGCCTTCGGGCTGCGCGCCCGCGGCACGCCGAAGGCGGCGATCGCCGGACCGGTCGACGAGGCGCTGCGCCTCGTGCGGATGGAGAGCTTTGCCGAGCGGCCGATCTCGGCGCTGTCGGGTGGCCAGCAGCAGCGCGTCGCGGTGGCCCGTGCGCTGGTGGTCGGCCCGGATCTGCTGCTGCTCGACGAGCCCTTCTCGGCGCTCGACCGCAAGCTGCGCGAGACCATGCAGGTGGAGCTGAAGTCGCTGCTGCGCGACCGCGGCATCACGGCCATCTTCGTCACCCACGACCAGGAAGAGGCGATGGGCGTCTCGGACCGGATCGCGGTGATGAACGCCGGCAGGATCGAGCAGTTCGCCGATCCCTCGACGCTCTACGCGCGGCCCGCCTCGCCCTTCGTGATGGATTTCGTCGGCCTCTCGACCCGGCTCTCGGGGCGCGTCACCGCCGCCGGGGACGGCGTGCTGCGGATCGAGACCCCGCATGGCCCGCTGCGCGCCCGGGGCGATCTGCCCGTCGGGTCCGCTGCCATGGTCGGGGTGCGCCCCGAGCTCATCGCCGTGGGTCAGGGCGAAAACAGCGTGACGGTCACGCTCGAGGACGCGATGGTGCTGGGCTCGAAGACGGTGCTGCACGGCCGCGCCGCCGAGGGCGACCGCATCCTCTGCGAGCTGCCCGGCATCCGCACCGGGCTCGCGCGCGGCGAGACGGTGACGCTCGGCTGGGCGGTCGACGACACGCTGGTCTACGGGGACGCGGCATGAGCGCCCGGATCGACCGCATCTCGCTGCTGGCGGTCCCGGCGCTCGGCTTCCTCGCCGTGGTCTACGCGCTGCCGCTGGTGCTGCTGCTGGCGAAATCGGTGCAGACGCCCGAGGGCTTCTCGCTGGCCGAGTACCGCGCCTTCTTCGCCGACGAGTACAACATGCGCGTGCTCTGGCGCACGCTGCGGGTGGCGGCGCTCACCACGCTGCTCGCGCTGGTCATCGCCTATCCCACCGCCTTCGCCATGAGCCGCGCGAGGGGAGGCTGGCTGACCGTCTTCCTCGTGGCGATGGTGCTGCCCATGTCGCTCGGCGTGGTGGTCAAGGCCTTTGCCTGGTCGATCCTCTTCCGTGCCAACGGGGCGCTCAACGGCGCGCTGCAATGGATCGGGCTGATCGACAGGCCGATGCGCATGATGTTCACCGAGGCCGCCCTGGTGGTCGGGGCGGCGAACGTCTTCCTGCCCTTCATGGTGCTGCCGATCTACGCCGTCGTCCGCCAGCTCGACCAGCGCCTGCCCGAGGCCGCGGCCTCGCTGGGGGCGACGCCGATGTTCCGCTTCTTCAACGTGACCCTGCCGCTGACCCTGCCGGGTGTCGTCGCGGGATCGGCCTTCACCTTCTCGCTGGCGGTGTCGATGTACGTCATCCCCTCGCTGATCGTCGGCGAGCGCCAGCAGACCCTGTCGATGCTGATCGCCCGGTCGTTCCTCTATCTTCGCAACGAGCCGCTCGGCTCGACCATCTCGGCGGTGCTGCTGGGCATCGCGGTGCTGGTGGTCGTGCTGTCGAGCTGGCTCGCCCGCAGGCTGGGAGCCCGCACATGACCCAGACGGACCGCATCTTCCGCACCCTCTCGTGGATCGTCGGGCTGGCCTGCGTGGCCTTCCTGATGCTGCCCATCGTGATCACGCTGGCCGCCTCCTTCACCTCCTCGCCGGTCTACACGCTGCCGCCGCCGGAATGGTCGCTGCGCTGGTACCGCTCGCTGGGCGAGCGCAGCGGGCTCTGGGAGGCGGTGCTGCTCTCGGTGAACCTCGCCGTGGTCTCGACGCTGATCTCGCTGGTGCTGGGCACGCTCGCGGCGGTCGCCGTCACGCGCGGCCAGTTCCCCGGCCGCGAGGCGGTGGCCACCTTCGCCGTCTCGCCGCTGATGATGCCGGGGCTGGTGCTCGGCGTGGCGCTCCTGCAGTTCTTCCGCGAGATCGGGCTGCGCGACGCCTACTGGTCGCTGCTGCTCGGCCATATCGTCATCACCCTGCCCTTCGTGATGCGCACGCTGCTGGCCTCGATGGCGGCCTTCGACTTCTCGCTGATCGACGCCGCCCGCACGCTGGGGCTGAGCTATCCGAAGTCGATCCTCAAGGTGCTGGTGCCGAGCCTGGCGCCCGCCTACCTGACCTCGGGGCTCTTCGCCTTCCTCGCCTCGATGGACAACTACCCGATCTCGATCTTCCTGACCGACGCGCGCAACAAGACCCTGCCGATCAAGATGCTGCAGTACCTCGAGGAACAGCCCGACCCGTCGCTGGCGGCCATGTCCTCTGGGCTGATCCTGCTGGCGATCATCGTGCTGGTCATCGGCGCGCGCACCGTCGGTCTCAACCGCATGATCCAGGGCTGAGCACATGACCGAGCAGACACAGGACCGCCGCGATTTCCGGGGCTATTTCGGCGCCGAACCCGCGCCCTGCTGGCCAGGGGGAGCCCGGCTCGCCGTCTCCTTCGTGGTGAACGTCGAGGAGGGCGCCGAGTATTCGATCGGCGACGGCGACGCGCGCAACGAGTCCACCTACGAGATCCGCGAGGAGGTCGAGCAGGTGCCCGACCTCTGCATGGAGACCCATTTCGCCTACGGCACCCGGCAGGGCTACGCCCGCATCGCCCGCGCCTTCGACGGGGTCGGCGCGAAGGCCACCTTCTCGACCTGCGGCCGGGTGGCCGAGCGCGCGCCGTGGCTTCTGCAGGATGCGGTGGCGCGGGGCCACGAGGTCTCGTGCCATGGCTGGCTCTGGGAGCGGCACGCCAACATGGCGCGCGCCGAGGAAGAGGCGGTGATCGCCCGCACCCATGCCGCCATCACCCGCGCCTGCGGTGTCGCGCCGGTGGGCTGGCACACCCGCTCCTCGGCCTCGGTGAACACCCGGGCCCTGCTGAAGGCGCGCGGCGATTTCCTCTATGACAGCGACGTCTACGACGACGACATCCCGCGCATGGAGGGCGGCCACGTCATCCTGCCCTATGCCTTCGACACCAACGACATGCGCTTCTCGCCCGGTGGCGGCTTCGTGCAGGCGCGGGATTTCTCGGATTACGTGATCGGCGCCTTCGAGCGGCTCTACGCCGAGGGCGCAGAGGCCGCGCGCATGATGTCGATCGGCCTGCACCTGCGGCTGATCGGACGCCCGGGGCGGATCGCCGGGCTCGAGAAGGTGCTTGAGCACATCACCGCCCGCGACGGCGTCTGGATCGCGCCGCGCCGGGACATCGCCGCCCATTGGGCGGCAACGCAGGGAGCCCGCGCATGAACCTCATGGATCTCACGGCAACCGCGCTCGCGGCCGAGGTGCGCGCCGGGCGCGTCACGCCGCAGGCCGCCGCCGCCGCCGCCCGCGTGCGCGCCGAGGAGCGCAATCCGGCACTCAACGCGCTGACGCTGATCAACCCTGCGCTCGAGGCCGAGGCAGAGGCGGTGGCCGCGCGGCTCGCGGCGGGCAGGGACTTGCCGCTGGCCGGGGTGCCGGTGGTGATCAAGGACAACATCTGGGTGCAGGGCCTGCCGGTCACCCAGGGCTCGAAGCTTTTCGAGGACTTCGTCGCGCCCGAGGATGCGCAGGCGGTGGCGCGGCTGCGCGCGGCGGGGGCGGTGGTCCTCGGCATCGGCACCTGTTCGGAATTCGCCTGCAAGGGCTCGACCAACACGCCGCTCTACGGCATGACCCGCAACCCGCTCGACCCGTCCCGCACCCCCGGCGGCTCGTCGGGCGGGCCGGTCGCGGCGGTGGCGGCGGGCATGGCGCCCCTGGCGCTCGGCACCGACGCCGGCGGCTCGACCCGGCGCCCGCCGGCGCATGTCGGGCTGGTGGGGCTGAAGCCGACGCAGGATCTCATCCCCTACGGACCCGGCTTCGACGAGCCGGTCTGGGGCATCTCGGTGCTGGCGCCCATCGCCCGCACGGTTGAGGACATCAGCCTTGCCATGGCCGTGCTGGCCGATCTCGCCCCCGCGACGCCGCTCGCCGGCACCATCGCCTTTGCCGCCGATTTCGGCCTCGGCCAGCGTCTCGATCCCGGCGTCGGCGCGGCCTTCGAGGCCGGCATCGCCGCAATCGCGGCGGCGGGCCATGCGCTGGAACCGGCGGCCCCCGACTGGCAGGGGCTCGACGGCATGTCGGTCATGCCGCTGCAGCACTCGGGGCTTGCCGCGCTCTTCGGGACACGCTGGCGCGAGGCACCGGAGATTTTCGACCCGGACCTCGGGGCGCAGATCGAAAGCGGGCTCGGGCTGAGCGGCGTCGCCGTGGCCGAGGCCCACCAGGCCAGCCACCGGATCCGGGAGATCATGCTGGAGTTCCTGTCGCGCCACGCCGCGATGATCACACCCACCACGCCCTGCGCCGCCTGGCCGGTCGAACTGAGCGCCCCGGCAAGCATCGGCGGCGCGCCCTGCGGTCCGCGCGATCACGCCGCCTTCACCTCACAGCTGAACCACGCGGGATGCCCGGCGATCACCCTGCCTTGCGGGACCGACCCGGCGGGCCTGCCGCTCGGGATGCAGATCATCGCCGCGCCCGGGCGCGATGCGCACCTGCTGGCCCTCGCGGCCGCGATCGCGCCGCTGCTGCCTTCGGCCGCGTGCCCCAGCCCGGAGGGTCGGTGATGCGGCTTCTTCTCGTGAATCCCAACATGACCGAGGCGATGACCGACAGCATGGCCACCATCGCCCGCCGGGTGGCGGGCGGACGGGCCGAGATCCTGCCGCTGACCGCCCTGCGCGGCTTTCCCTACATCGCCTCGCGCGCCGAGGCGCAGATCGCCGGCGGCATCGCGCTCGAGATGATCGCCGACAATATCGAGGGCATCGACGCGGTGATCATCGCCGCCTTCGGCGATCCCGGCCTCGTGGGCGCGCGCGAGATCTTCGACGTGCCGGTCGTCGGCATGGCCGAGGCCTCGGTGCTTTCGGCGGCGATGCTGGGCGAGCGGTTCTCCATCGTCACCTTTTCGCCGGTCATGACGCGCTGGTACAGCGACTGCGTCGCGGCAACGGGGCTTGCCGGGCGCTTCACCGGGGTGCGCACGCCGAGGCGGCACGTGCCCGAGCTGCTGAACAACCGCGCCGCGCAGCACGAGGCGCTGGTCGCGCTGGCCCGCGAGGCGGCGCTCGAGGATGGTGCCGACGTGGTCATCCTTGGCGGCGCGCCGCTGGCCGGGCTTGCCCCCGAGATCGCCGGGGAGGTTCCGGCGGTGGTGCTCGATCCGATCTCGGCAGCGACGGCGCAGGCGCAGACGCTGGCCTCGCTGCGGACCGCCGGGCTGGCGCGCGCCTCGCGGCCGATCGGCAAGGCCTCGGTCGGGCTGTCACCGGCGCTGAGCCGGATCATCGCGATGGAGGCGCCGTGACCGCGGCGCGGCGGGGGGCTTCCGGCGGCGAACCCGTCCGCCGGATCCGCCCCGGGGTCTAGCCGGCGCCGCCCAGCTGCGCCGAATGCGGCAGCACGTAGGGGCCGGTGACGGGCGGCGTGCTCACGCGCAGCGTGCAGCCGTAGGCGCGGGACAGCAGTTCGTCGCGCAGCAGCGTCCCGGCGCTGCCCTGCTCCAGCAGCCGTCCCCCGGCCAGCAGCGCGACGCTGTCGGCGAACATCGCGGTGAGGTTCAGGTCGTGCATGATCGCCACCACGCCGCCGCCCGCGTCGGCGAAGTCGCGGGCGATCCGCATGACCTGCAGCTGGTGCGCGATGTCGAGGCTAGAGACCGGCTCGTCGAGGAACAGCCAGCGCGCCTCGCCCTCCTCGACCGGCTCCCAGACCTGGCAGAGCACGCGGGCAAGCTGGACGCGCTGTTGCTCGCCGCCCGAAAGCTCCTGGTAGGGCCGCCCGGCGTATCCCGAAAGCCCCACGCGCGCCAGCGCGCGCGGGGTGAGGTCGGGCGCGCCAGCCGCGCTCCTGCGGATCTGCCCGAGCCGGACGACCTCGGCCACGGTGAAGGGAAAGGCCAGCGGCGTGAACTGCGCCAGCACTGCGCGGCGGAGGGCAAGACGCCAGGGAGGAGTGCCCGAGAGATCCTCTCCGCCGAGCGTGATGCGCCCTTCGTAGCCGAGATCGCCGGACATGGCGCGCAGCAGCGTGGTCTTGCCCGAGCCGTTCGGCCCGACGATCGCCGTCAGCGCACCGGGCGCGGCGCGAAAGCTCACCCCGTCGAGGACCCGGCGGCGCCCCAGGGTCACGGTGACATCAGTTGCGTTCAGCATGGCTCAGATCTCCAGGCTGCCGCGCCGGCGCAGCAGGATCCACAGGAAGAAGGGCCCGCCGATCACCGCGGTGACGATGCCGATGGGCAGCTCGCTCGGCGCGACGATGCTGCGGCTGACCACATCGGCGAGCAGCAGCAGGCTCGCCCCCAGCAGGCCCGAATTGACCAGCAGCGCGCGGTGATCCGGCCCGGTGGCAAGGCGCAGCAGGTGCGGCACCACGATGCCGACGAAGCCGATGCCGCCCGAGATCGCCGTGGCCGCGCCGACCGCCGCCGCGACCACGAGGATCGCGCCGGTCTTCAGGCGCTGCACCGGGACGCCGAGGTGATGCGCCGCCGCCTCGCCGAGCGCCAGCGCGTTGAGCCCGCGCGCGAGGGCCGGGGCGGCGACGAGCGCGGCCAGCATCAGCGGCGCCGCGGCAAGGGTCTTGCCCCAGGACGCGCCGGCGAGCGAGCCGAGGCTCCAGAAGGTGAGGTCGCGCAGCTGCTGGTCGTCGGCCATGTAGATGAGCAACCCCGAGAAGGCCGCGGTCATCGCCGCCAGCGCGATGCCACCCAGCAGCATCGTCGCCACGGAAGTGTGCCCGCCGCGGGTCGCGATCACGTAGAGCAGGCTGACCGACAGCCAGCTGCCCGCGAAGGCCAGCACCGGCACCAGCGCCGCGCCGAGAACCCCGGCGATCCCCGCGGGCAGCAGCCCGCCGAGCACGATGGCCGAGATCGCGCCCAGCCCCGCCCCGGCGCTGACGCCGACCAGCCCGGGATCGGCCAGCGGGTTGCGGAAGAGCCCCTGCAGCACCGCGCCCGCCACCGCGAGCGAGGCGCCGACCATCATGCCGGTCAGCAGCCGGGGCAGGCGGATGTCCCACAGGATGATCCGGGCACGGGCGTCGATCTCGCGGCCCGCCAGCAGGTCCGCCAGCGCGGCGGGCAGCGAGACGCCCGAGGCCCCGACCGCGAGGCTGGCATAGGCCGCGACAAGCAGCAGCGCGACGAGGGCCCAGCTTGTGCGGCGGGCCAGTCCGCGCCGGTCGCCGACGAGGTGGCCCTCGGGATGGATCGCCACCATCTCAGCCACCCGCGAGCGCGTGGGCAAGCTCGGTCGCCGCCTCGGCGGTGCGCGGCCCGAAGCCGAGCAGCTTCATCCCGTCCATGCGCAGCACCGAGCGGGCCTCGCCCGCCGGGGTGGACCGGATCGCCGGGTGCGCGAAGAGCGCGTCATCGCTGACCGCCAGAGCGCCACCGCGCGCCATCATCAGGATCACGTCGGGCGCGGCCGAGATGACGGCCTCGTCCGAGAGCGGCTTGTACCCCTCGAACCCGGCAATGGCGTTCACCCCGCCGGCAAGGCGGATGATCCCGTCCGCGGCGGTGTTCGCGCCGCCCGCCATGATGCGCCCGCCCTGCATCGACAGCACGAAGAGCACCCGGCGCGGCGGGGTGCCCGAGGTCTCCTCCCCGACGATCCTGCCCGCGTCGTCGAGGGCGCCCGCCACGTCCGAGGCGAGTCGCTCGCCCTTTTCGGGCACGCCCAGCACCTCGGCGACGCGGCGGATCTTGGTGAGCACGGCGGCGCGGTCGTAGCCCTCGGGGATCTCGACGAACTCGACGCTGGCCTCCTTCAGCAGATCCACCGCCTCGGGCGGCCCGGCGCCCTCCTCGGTCAGGACCAGCGTGGGGTTCACCGACAGCACGCCCTCGGGCGAAAGCTGCCGGATGTAGCCGACGTCGGGCAGGGCGGCGACCTCGGGCGGGTAGGTCGATGTGGTGTCGCGCGCCACGAGCCGGTCTTCTTCGCCAAGGGCATAGACGATCTCGGTGACCGAGCCGCCGATCGAGACGATGCGCTGCGCCTCCCCGGCGCGAGAGGGCGCGGGCAGGAGCGGCAGCGCAAGGAGCGCCGCCAGCGTCAGGCGGCGACAGGTGGCGAGCCTCACGACAGCACCTCGGCGGGCGCGACCTCGGGCAGGGCGCGGGCGATCGCCTCGAACTCGGCGGCGCGGTCCTGCGGTTTGCGCACACCGAAGATCTGCAGGATGATCCGGCCCTCGGCGTCGAAGGCCTCGACCGAGACCGCCATGCCGCGCCGGGTCGGCTTGTGCACCTCCCAGACCTCGGCGACGTGGTCGCTGCGCAGGTGCATGTCGAAGCCGGGGTCGAGCACGTTGAGCCAGGGGCCCATCATCCTGATATTGGTGACCGGACCGGAATGGATCTGGATGCAGCCGTTGTTGCCGACGAAGACCATCACCGGCACCTGTTTCGCCGAAAGCTCGGTGAGCAGCGCCTCGAGGCTCTGCGGCGCGACCGGGCGGACGTAGGGCGCCCCGGCGACGCGGTAGGCCCCGAGCCGGTTCATCTTTAGCCGGCTGACCATCGTCAGGAACTGGTGGGTGTCGGTCAGCTTGTCCCAGTTCTCGCGCAGTTCCCCGGCGCGGTCGGCGCGGGCGCGCGCGGGCTCGGGGGCCTCGCGCGGCTCGGTTTGAAGCGTCTCGTCCTGCACCTCGAGCGCGAGATCGGCGACCACACCTGCCCAGGCCTCGTGGTCCGAGCCGTCGCGCAGGTGGATCTTGTGCACCGCGTCGCCGGCGGCGTCGAACACCAGCAGCGCGCGGCGGAGGCCCTTTTCGGTCTGCTGGTCGAGCGCGAAGCCATGCACCCAGTGGCGCGGGAAGATGCGCAGGTCGATCTCGCCGTTGAGCACCATCGAGGCGTGCTCGCCGGAATGGTAGTTGGCGTACCGCCCGAGCTTCTCATGCACGCAGGAGGGGGTGCGGGTGAGGGCGAGAACCTCGCCCAGCTTCTCGGCGGCGGCCATCAGCCGGTCGGGATCGGCGCTGATGCGGGTGACGCCGTGACCCACGTGGGCGGCTATCAGTTCAGCCTCGCTGATGCCGAGCTGCTCCGCGAGATCGCGCTCGCGCAGGGTGGATTTCTCGAGACGCGCGGCACGGATGTCCTGCGCGGAAAGCGGCGGGGTTTGAGCCATAAGTCACTCCTGGCCATGTGGGGGACGCGATGTCTGGCTGGCACCCGGCGGATGCTTAGGCTGGAGCGGAAAATACACCTGTATTTCCGACTTATCTACTCAGGTAGTGGAGGTGGTGCAAGAGCTTCGTGGTGGCTCGCGGGAACGACACGTCGCAATGCCTTGAAATCAGGCGATGTCTTCACATCTGACGTGCCCGAACTCCCGCGTGCCATATTCCAGACTAAAACACTTGACTTTAGGCGGGCGGAGAGCGTAGCCCTTCGAGAGCGCCAGCTGAGCGTGTTTCCGGCCCCCGGACGCCTGCGCAAGCGAACACCCCACATCATGAACCGAAGGACGGTCGGCCAAGGGCCCGCACCGTCCGATAACGAGTGCGCCGGCGCGCCGCCATGGCCGGGGCCTGCCTGCGCCCGCAGGCAGGCCGTCGCCGGCGAAGGGACAAGGACGAAAGACGATGAGACTTGCAGCATTCCTCCGGGGCGCGACCGCGATCACGCTGGCGCTGGCGGCGACCGGGACATCCGCCGCGGCGCAGGACGCGGCCGACCCCGAGGCGACCTTCCTCGGGCGCATCGTCGTCGGCTATTCGGCCGACGGCACCCCGGTCTACGCGGGCGAGAACAGCTCGCATCTCGAAGGCAGCTCAGTGACCGCGCAGGGCGGCACCGCGACGGTCGATGACGTGCTGCGCCAGACGCCGGGCGTCTCGACCCGCCTCAACCCCGGGCAGCCGGGCGTCGCCGTGTCGATCCGCGGCCTGCAGGGGCAGGGCCGGGTGGCGATGACGGTCGAGGGCGTGCCGCAGACCTTCCGCTTCAACGGCCACGCCTCCGAGGGCTACGCGAATTTCGAGCCGCTATTCCTGCAGGGTATCGACATCACCCGCGGCGCGGTGGTGACCGCGGGGGGCAGCGGCTCGGCCGGGGCGGCGAACTTCCGGCTGCTCGAGGCCGAGGACATCGTCGACGGGCAGGGCGCGGGCGGGCGGGTCCGGCTCAGCTACGGCGACAATGGCGACGACTTCGGGCGCATGGGCGCGGCGGCCTATGTGGGCGCGCGTGGCTCGATCCTCGGCGCCTATGCCCGCACCACCGCCGATGCCTTCGAGGACGGCGCGGGCAACGAGGTGGCCAACACCGACAAGGACCGCGACAGCTACATGCTGCGCGGGCGCACCGCGCTGACCGAGACCCAGAGCCTCGAGGTCCTGGCGACGCGGATGAACGCGGACTATGCCTCGAACTCCTACGAGCAGGAGATGACCACCGACCTCTACAAGCTGGGCTACAGTCTGAACTACAGCCCGGCGATCAACCTCAAAGCGAATGTCTACCGCGCGATCACCGACAATGAGTACACCGGCTCGATCGACGGCACCGGTTCCTACGTCGGGCGGCAGATGCGGACCATCACCACCGGGCTCGACGTCACCAACGTGAGCGAACTGGCGCTCGGAAGCTGGGTGCTGACCTCGACCAACGGTTTCGAGTATTACGAGGATGTCCTCGGCGGGGCCGAGGGCGGCGCGAACCCGACCTTCGGCGAGGCGAAGACGCTGGGGGTCTACACCGAGAACATCTTCTCGAACGGCCCGTGGGAGATCACCGCGGCGCTGCGCTACAGCGACTACAGCCTGCACGGCAGGCTCGACAACGAGCTGGAGTCGGGTGACGTCGACATCGACGAAAGCTCCCTCGATCCCAAGCTGACGCTGGCCTACCAGGTCAACGACTGGCTTCAGCCCTACGTCTCCCTCTCGCGCAGCACCCGCGCACCCTCGCTGCAGGAGACCCTGCAGGAAAGCTTCCACGGCTACGGCTTCTTCAACCTCTACCTCGGGCCGAACCCCGATCTTCAGGCCGAGACCACCGAGGGCGGCGAGATCGGCGTCAACATCGCGCGCGGCAACATCATCGCCCCGGGCGACCGGCTGACCGCGCGGCTCGCCTACTTCAAGATGAACGTCGAGGATTACGTCGCCTACGTCATGGAGGACACCTACACCTCGGTCGGCCCGACCACGCTCGCCTTCTATGACAACATCGACGGCACGACGGTCACGCAGGGCTTCGAGCTCGAGGCGGCCTACGAGTCAGAGCTCTGGTCGGCGGCGCTGTCCTACACCAGTTCGGACTCGACCCCGCCGTCGGGCTACGAGGGCTACGAGCTGCAGCCGCCCGAGACCTTCTCGACCACGCTGGCCCGCCACTTCCTCGGCGGCGACCTGACGGCGGGCGCGACCTACAGCTACACCGCCGCGGGCGTGTCGATCGACAGCGAGGCGGAAAGCGATGCCTACGGGCTCTGGGACGTCTTCGCGAGCTACGAGGCGACGGACAACCTGCTGATCACCGCAAAGGTCGCCAACCTCGGCGACGAGGAATACCTGCCCTATGCCTCGACCGGCAACGGTCCCGGCCGCACCTACTACCTTGGGCTGCAGATGACCTTCTGAGCCGGGCAATGCGTGGGTTCCCGTCCGGCCCTAAAGGCGGGGACCCCTTGCACGCTTTCCCCTCGGGCGGGTGCCGGACATTGCCGGTCTCTGAGCGGGTTCCCTACGCCGGTCCCGCCGGATGCCCCGCGCCGTCCTGCTCGCCGACCAGCCCGGCCTCGAGGGCGAACCAGACCAGCTTCGCGTCGGTGTCGAGGTCGAGGATGCTCTTGATCTGGTAGTGGTTGTTCTGGACCGTCTTGCGGCTGATGGCGAGATCGTCGGCGATGCGCTCGGCGGTCCAGCCGCGCGCGATGAGGCGGAGGATCTCGGTCTGCCGCACCGAGAGGTCGCGCAGCCGGGTCTCATTGCCCATGATCCGGTCCTGGGCGATCGCCCGCATCAGGTCGGGAGAGATGATGCTGCGCCCGGCGATCGCGCCGCGGATGGCGGCGATCAGTTCCTCGGGGTCGCTGCTTTTCGTGACATAGCCGGTAGCGCCGGCCTCGATGGCCTTCAGGGCAAAGGCGGCGCCCTGGTGCATGGTGAAGACGACGACGCGTGCATCGGGGTTGTACTGGCGGATGTGCCGGAGCGCCTCGATCCCGGTCGCGCCGGGCAGGGTCACGTCCATGATGACGGCGTCGGGCGCGGTCTCGCGGTAGCGCACGTAGGCGCCGCGCGCGTCCTCGGCCTCGGCGACGATGGTCATGTCGGGCTGCAGCTCGATGAGCCGCCGGTAGCCCTCGCGCACCACCGGGTGGTCGTCGACGATCATCAGGCTGATCTTCCTCACGCCGCGTCCGCCCATGCCGGAATGGGGATCGAGACCGCGACCCGCACGCCGCGGCCGGTGTCGCGGATGTCGAGCGCGCCGCTCTGCGCCTCGATGCGCTCGCGGATGCCGAGAATGCCGTGCCCGCCCCGTGCCTCGCCGCTGAGCCCGCCGCCGTCGTCCTGCACGATCAGGACCAGCGCGCCCCGCTCGCCGGTAAGCTCGACGCTGACGGTTGCGGGCGCGCCGTGGCGCATGGCGTTGGTGACGCATTCCTGCACGATCCGGTAGAGATCGAGCGCCACCGCGTCGGGCACCCGGTCCTCGGGCACGTCGATCTTCAGCTCCATCTTCACGCCGCGCTCCCGCTCCCAGCCCGCCAGCATGGTGCGCAGGCTGGCAAAGAGGCCGATCTCCTCGAGATCCGGCGGCCGCAGCCGGGCGAAGGCGCCGCGCAGGCATTCCATCATGCTGCGGATGTTGGTGCCGATGCTGCGGGCGTCGCGCACCACGTCCGGTCGGTCCGCCGCGGCGATGGCAATCGAGGCGGCAAGGGCATTGGTCGCGGTCAGGGTCTGGCCGAACTCGTCGTGCAGGTCACGCGCCAGCTGGCGGCGTTCCCGGTCCTCTACCTCGAGCAGCTTGCGGGTCAGCGCGCGCTGCCGCTCGGCGCCCGCCCGCAGCGTGCCGGACAGCTGGTTGAGCGCGGCGGCGATCTGCCGGAACTCCTTCGCGCCACCGGGCGCGATCTGCATGCCGAGATCACCCGCCGCAAGGTGGTCGAGCCCCCGCACGATCCGCGCCACCGGCCCGAGCCGCCAGACCACCGCCAGCGTGCCGAGCGCGAGGACACCCGCGGCCATGGCCAGCGTCTGCCAGACCGCGAGGCACACCCGCTGCCACGAGAGCGTCGCCACCGCCAGCGGATCGAAGGAGGCGGTGATGGTGAAGGCGCCGTTCTGCGAGGCCGAGCCCTCGCGGCTGACCGGCTCCGGCACGGTGAAGAAACGCTTCGCGAGGTCGCGGTAAGCCTTGGGCGGGATCGGCCCGAAGACCTGCCAGCCGGCGCAGAGGCGGCGCGGCGAAATGGTGCCCTGCTGGAACTCGATGCAGGTGCCGGGCGCCATCACGGCGAGCAGCTTGATCGAGGTCCACTCGGCATAGTGCGGATCGCCGGCGCGCGGCTCCATGTGGTAGTTGCGCTCGAGCACCATGCCGGCGCGGGCGAGCGTGGTGCGCATGTCGTGCCCGGCGGCGTGATAGGCCTCGGCCGCGGTCCAGCCCAGCGTGGCGAGCCCCGCCAGCAGCGTCACCAGCCAGAGCATCCCTATCAATCCCGAACGCAGGCTCATGCCGGAGTGCCTTTCAGACCGTTGGCCCGGAGTGCCGGACCCCTCTCGCGAGGATCGGGCAATTCGGGCCGTTTGTCGCGGGCAATTTGCCCGCCCTGCGCCGCGATCGGCAAAAGGGGCTATGAAAATGGGGGTTTGGCGTGCTCACTCGGGGCGGCGAAGGGAGGACGCGGGATGGAGGATGTTGTTCTGGGATTGTCGGGTGCGGGCGCGGCGCGGCGCCTGATCGACCACGTGGCGCGGGGCCTCGTCGGGCGCCGCGACCTCGTGGAGCGGATGGTGATCGCGCTGCTCTCCGGCGGGCACGTGCTGGTCGAGGGCGCGCCAGGGATCGCCAAGACGCGGGCGGTGCGGCGGCTGGCGGAGGCGATGGAGGTCAGCCTCGGCCGGGTGCAGTGCACGCCCGACCTCATGCCCTCGGACATCACCGGGATGCAGGTCTTCCGGCAGGAGGAGGGCCGGATGGAGTTCCTGCGCGGCCCGGTGTTCAACGGGCTGGTCCTCGTGGACGAGATCAACCGCGCCCCGCCGAAGGTGCAGTCGGCGCTGCTCGAGGCGATGGCCGAGGCGCAGGTCACCGCGGCGGGCAAGACCTTTGAACTGCCGACGCCCTTCATGGTGATCGCGACGCAGAACTCGCTGGAGCATGAGGGTACCTTTCCCTTGCCCGAGGCGCAGCTTGACCGGTTCCTGATGCACGTGGTGCTGGACCTGCCGGACGAGGCGGCGGAGCTGGCCATTCTCGATCTGGTCGACGGCGAGAGCCGCGGCGAGACGGAGAGGGTGCAGGAGAAGGTCTCGCGCGACGATCTGATGCGGATGTCGCGCGAGGTGCTGGACGTGCACCTGTCCGCGGCGCTGAGAAATTACATCGTGGCGCTGGTGCTGGCGACGCGGCGCGAGGCGCCGGGCCTGTCGGTGACCTCCCGCATCCGCCAGCCGGTGTCGCCGCGCGGCACGCTGGCGCTGGCGGCCTCGGCGCGGGCGCGGGCCTACCTGCATGGCCGCGATTTCGCGATCCCCGAAGATGTCGAGGTGCTGGTGCCGGACGTGCTGGCGCACCGGATGACCCCGACATGGCGGGCGCTGGCCGAGGGCGACACGTCGCGCAGCCTGCTTGCCGAGATCGTCGCGAGGGTGAGGCCGCTGTGACCGGGCGGAGCGTTCCCGGGGCCGAGGTCACGCTCGAGCGGCTGATCGCGCTCCGCGAGGAGGCCGGGGCGGGGATGGTTGTGGGCGAGAGCCGCAGCGAGACCGGGCACCGCTCGGGCAGGCGGCAGGGCCGGGGCGGCGACATCTTCGACCTGCGCCCCTTCCAGCACGGCGACGACCCGCGCCACATCGACGCCGCGGCGAGCGCCCGGAGCGGCCGCGCGCAGCTTCGGCGGCGGCACGAGGAGTTGGAGCAGACCGTGCTGCTGCTGGCGGATTTCCGGCATCCGATGCTCTGGGGCACGCGCGGCCGGCTGCGCTCGGTCGCGGCGGCGGAGGAACTGGCGCGTGTCGGCTGGCGGGCGGTCGCGGCGGGGAGCCGGGTCGGTCTGCTTGTCCTGCGCGACGGCGGCGCCGAGGCGCTGGTGCCGAGACCGCGCGAGCAGGCGATGCTCGATGTGGCGGGCGCGCTGGTGCAGGGCCACGCCGCGGCGCTGGAAACGCCGGGGCAGGGGAGCGAGCCGCTCAGCGCCGCGATCTTGCGCGCGACCGCGATGGCGCGCCCCGGCGCGTCGGTGGTGCTGGCGACGGGGATGGACCTGCCCGGCGCGGATTTCGCCATTGCCGCCGCAGCGCTGATGCAGAAATGCCGGCTCGAGGTCCTGCTGATCCGGGACGCGCTGCACCGCGATCCGCCGCGAGGCATCTTCTCCGTCCGCATCGGCGAGCGCATCCTCGGCGCGCGCTTCGCGCCGTGGCGCGCGCCGGACCTGCTCGAAGAGCTCGCCATCCGCACCCGTGTCGTCGATGCCGCCGAAGGAGCCGCCGCATGAGCCCCGAGGAACTCGTCTCGCAGCTCGCGCCGATACGGGTGCCCGCGGAATTCGCGCGGTTCGGCCTGCAGGACGCGCTCTGCGCGATCTCGCTCGGCCTTGTCGCGGGGCTGCTCCTGGCGAGGCTCCTGCGGGTGTTCGTCCGCCCGCGCGTGGCGCCCCGGGGCGATGTGAAGGCCGAGATCGCCGCGCTCGCGGGGCTAGGGCGTCACGAGCGGCTGCTGGGGCTGGCCGCGATCCTCGCGCGCATGGAGCTGCCGCCCCCCGCGGGCCTGTCGGAGGCGCTCTATGACCCGGGCGCCGAGTTCGACCCCGCCATTGCCGAACGCGCCGTGCTCGCGGCGCGGGAAGCGGGGCCACGCGCATGAGCTTCGCCTTCCCCCTCGCAGCCCTGCTGCTGCCCCTGCCGCTGCTGCTCCTCTGGCTCGCGCCGCCCGAGCGCCATGCCCCGGGGGCGCTCGCGCTGCCGCCGGCGCCGGCCGAGGCGGCGCGGCCGGCGCGCGCAACCTCGGCAGCGCGCCACGCGAGGCTGGTCCTGCCCGGCCTTGCCTGGGTGCTTGTCGTCATGGCGCTCTCGGGCCCGCGCGTCGAGCAGGTCTTCGACATCCTCTCGGACTCGGCCCGCGACATCGTGCTGGTGCTCGACCTCTCGGGCTCGATGGAGCGCGAGGATTTCTCGCTCGACGGCCGGCAGGTCTCGCGGCTGGCGGCGGTGCAGTCGGTCGCCGCGCGCTTCGTCGAGGGCAGGGCGGGGGATCGCGTCGGCCTCGTCGTCTTCGGCGACCGCGCCTATGTCGCCGCCGCACCGACGCAGGACGTGGCGGCGGTCGCGCAGGTCATCGGCACCACGCGGATCGGGGTCTCGGGCAAGGCCACCGCCATCGCCGACGGGCTGGGGCTGGCGATCAAGCGGCTGCGCGAGCGCGACGCGAAAAGCCGGGTGGTGATCCTGCTCTCGGACGGGCAGGACACCTCCGGCGCCGTCGATCCGGTCGCGACGGCGGAGGTCGCGAAGGATCTCGGCATCCGCATCCACACCATCGCGCTGGGGCCTCAGGATCTCGAGACCGCGCCCGGCACGCGCGACGCGGTCGACACGGCGACGCTGCGCGACATCGCGCAGCTGTCGGGCGGCACGATGTTCCGGGTCCGGACGACCGATGACCTGCGCGCGGTGACCGAGGCGATCGACACGCTCGAGCCGAGCCCGGCCAAGGCGCCGCCGATCCGCGGCTGGCGCGAGCTCTGGGTCTGGCCCGCGGCGGCGGCGCTGGTCCTGCTCGCGATCGCCCTGTATCTCACCGGGCGGGAGGCGGCATGATCGAGCTTGGCCCCCTCGTCCTCATGCGCCCGTGGTGGCTGGCCGCCCTGCCGGTGCTGGCGCTCGCGACGGTGCTGGCCCTGCGCCGTGCCGATGGCTTGGGCGCGTGGCGACAGGTCGTCGACGCCGAGCTCTTTGCCGTGCTGCGCCGCCTCGGCCATGTGATCGAGGCGCGTCCCGATCCGCGGCCGCGCTGGCTCGGCGGTGCCGCGGCGCTGCTGTCGTTCGGCCTTGCAGGCCCGGCGACGCGGAACGCCGACGCGCCCGCCTTCCGCAATCTCGACGCGGTGATGATCCTGCTCGACCTCTCGCCCTCGATAACCGAGGGCGGCAGCCTTGGCGCGGCGCAGGCGGCGGTGTCGCGGGTGATCGACCGGCACGGCACGCGGCCCGTCGCGCTGGCCGTCTTCGCCTCCGAGAGCTTCCTCGTCAGCGTCCCGGTCGAGGACCCCGAGCCCCTGCAGAGCGCCATCGCCGTCCTCGACGCCGGCACGATGCCGGTGGCCGGGAGCCGCCCTGACCGGGCGCTTGCGATGGCCCGCGACGCCCTGCGCGACGCCGCGGCCGAGCGCCCCGACGTGGTGCTGGTCTCGGACGGCGGCGCGGTGGGGCCCGAGGCGCAGGCCATTGCCCGCGACATGGCGGCAGACGGCATCCGGCTGTCGGCGGTCTTCGTGGCGCCAGGCGCGCCGCCCTACGGGGCGCCGCCGCCGGACCGGGCGGCGCTTGCCGCGCTCGTGGCCGTGGGCGGCGGCAGGCTGGTGGAGGCGGGCGACACGGCGGCGCTCGAGGCGCTCCTGCAGGACCGGACCGGCGCGGGGCTTGCCGAGACGGCGCGGCGGACGCTGCTGTTCGAGGATCACGGGCGCCTTCTCGTCGCGCTGGCCTTCGCCGCCATGCTGCCGCTCTTCCGGCGGAGGAAAGCGCCATGACGCGGCGCGAGCTCGTCACGCTGGCAATCGCCGCACTCTGCGCCCTCGCCGCCGGACCGGACGCCTGGGCCAAGGTGGCCTGGCGGCTGGGGGCGCCCGGCCTCGCCCTGCCGCTGCTCACCGATGACGCCGCGCGGGGGGCGGCGCTCTACTCTGCCGGGCGGTATGACGAGGCCGATACCGCCTTTGCCGCGGTCGGCCGCAGTGCCACCTACAACCGCGGCATGACGCTGGCGGCCAGCGGCAGCTACCAGCTCTCGGTGGCCTATTTCGATGCCGTGCTCTTCGCCGACCGCTACGACGCCGACGCCAAGCACAACCGGCAGGTGGTGAGCGCCCTCGTCGATCCGGTGGTCGGCGAGGCGATGGGCCACGGGCGGATCAAGGCGCTGCTCGCCGAGCGGGGGTTCGAGGCCGACACCTTCGACACGGATGATCCCATGGCGCCGGTCAGGACGCTCGACTGGGTGACCGACCGCGATGCGCTCAAGCGCGGCGTCACCCGCGACCGCAGCGTCGCGGCGAGCGCGAAATGGATCGCCTCGCTGGCGGATGCGCCGGGCGAGTATCTCAAGGCGCGGCTCGCCGCCGAACTCGAGCGCCGGGTCGAGACCGGCGAGGCCGCGGCGGCGGAGGCATCGCGATGGTGAGGCTGCTGTCGCTGATCGCCTGCCTCGTGATGCTGTCCGGCGCCGCGTTCGCGCAGGACGAGACGCTCTCGCTCGAGCTCGTGCTCGACCCGCGCGAGACGCCCGCCTTCGAGGGCGAGATGGTCCTCGGGACCATCCGGGGCGTCTACCGCGAGACCATCGCCCGCGAAGAGCTCAAGCTGCGCAGGATGACCGATTTCGACTGGATCCGGCTCGGTCAGGACCATTGGCGGCAAGAGCTCGTGGACGGCCGCGCCGCGCGGGTGATGGAGCGGCGGATCGCCTTCTACCCGAAACGGTCGGGGCGGCTCGAGATCCCCGCCATCGTGCACCAGCTGGAACTTGTGGTGCCCGGCGGGGGACGGGCGACGCGCCTCCTGCGCTCGCGCCCGGTCGGTATCGAGGTGCGGCCGAGGCCGGTCACCGGGGAGGCGCCGTGGCTGCCGGTGCGGGCGCTGGAGGTTTCGGACCACTGGAGCGCCGACCCCGCCGTGCTCGAGGACGGGCAACTGGTCGAGCGGCGGGTGATCCTGCGGGCCCTCGGGGCGACGCCCGAGATGATGCCGCGGCAGCCGCCCCTGCGCGAGCCGTGGCTCATCACCTTCTCGCCGCCGGCGCAGGTCAACATGGACGTGACGCCGGAGGGCCCGGTCACCACGGTCGAATGGCGCTGGAAACTGCGGCCGGTCACCGGCGAGCCCGGCGTCATTCCCGAGGCCACCATCGCCTATTACGACACCACCCTCGGGCGTTCTGCGACGGCCATCCTCCCGGCTTCCCCGATCGGCTACGCGAGCTTTGCGAACAACGCGAGATCCGGCTGGACCAGCGGGCTTGGCCCGGCGGGTCTGCCGCTGGCGACGGGGCTGATCGCGTGCCTGGCGGGATTGGCGGTGTCGCTGGGCAATGGGCGCCTTCGCGCCGACCCGGGGCGCGTGCTGCTGACCGGGATCCGAACCCGTTTTCTGCTGCTCCGGCTCGGCTACCTGCTGCGCCGGGGAAGGCTCACGGAGTACAGGCGCGAGGCCGCTCTGGCGCTGCGCCTCTGCGGTGTCGCGCCGGACGTCCGGGAGACGCTGCTTTCGAGCGTGGATGCGGCGATCTTCGGCGGGCAGGACCGGCCAGCGTCCCGACATCTCGGGGAAATGCACCGGGCCGTCCGGGAAGCGGTTGCTGGCCGGTCAAAGATGGTCCTGACCTGACGCAGGGCATATCCGACGCCCGGACAGACGTGCGGCGCCAGTGTGCTTGCCCCTGATCAGACCATGGCGGAAAGAGCCGCTTTGCGATCCCTTTGCGGGAGCTTTGGGGCGTCCGAGCCGCCCGCCGCCGCAAGGAGACCGTTCCCGCCTATTCCAGCTCTCCGCGGCGCGCGATAGCCGCGGCGCAGGCGCGGCCGAGGGCGATCTCGTCGGTGGAGAAGGCGGGCGCGGCGCGCAGGTAGTTGATCGTGCCGAGAACCCGGTCGCCTGCGACCACCGGCACGTTCAGCACCGCCTCCAGCCCGAGGCCGAGGATGGTCTCGTGGTCGGAGAAGGCCCAGGAGATGTCCGCGGCGCCGAACCCGGCGTTCACCTCGCGGCGCAGCAGCACCTTCTCTCCCCAGGGCGTCGCGCGCTTGGGTTTGCGGCCGCTCACAGGGTAGACCTCGGGCAGCGTGGAATAGAGCCGTTCGACCTCCATCTCCGCGGCGTGGAAGCGCATGGCGGAGAAGAGGCCGTTCGGGATCGCCGCGTTGCAGAGCGCGTAGGCCTCGGCGAGCTGCGTCGCGGGATCGGCGATGCGCGCGAGCGCGGCATCAGGTTCGCCCGCTCCTCCCGACGCGGCGGTGCCGACCCGGCGGGTGTCGGCGACGGCGCTTGCGCCCGTGGGTTCGCGCAGGGCGATGCAGACGCCGCCAGCCATCCAGGTTTCCTGCGGCCAGGCCTCGAGATCGTGGCCGCGGGCCGCGAGGTCGGAGATCTGCGCCGGGGCAAGGTCGGCCTCGTAGAGCACCTTGTTGGGATGCACGTCATGCGGCGCGAAGCTGCCGGGGAAGGCGTAGGTGGCGACGCGCGGCGCGCGCACGGCCTGCTCGGGCGTCATGCCGAGGTCGAGCATGTTCAGCAGCACCTGGATCATCGCCTGCACCTGCACGTCGCCGCCGGGCGTGCCCATCGCGAGCCAGGGCTTGCCCTCCTTCAGCGCGAGGATCGGGTTCGGGGTGAGCCGCGGCCGCTTGCCCGGCGCGAGGGCGTTGAGGTGGCCGGGGATCGCCCGCGACTGCGAGCCGCGCGACGAGACCGAGAGCCCGGTGCCGGGGATCACCAGCGTGTCGTAGCTGGGATCGCTCGGCGTGGCCGAGAAGATGTTGCCCGCGCCGTCGATGACGCTGACATGCGAGGTGTCGGCGCAACCGACGTGGAAGACCGCGGGCGCGCCGCTCGGCTCCGCGGGCGTGCCGGGGGCGGGAAGCGGGTCGGACTTCGCGCCGATCCCGGCGAGCCGCGCGGCAAGGAAGTCGGGGGCGAGCAGCGCGGCGGGGCGGATCGCCATGTGATCGGGATCGGTGACGAAGGCCTCGCGGTCGGCAAAGACTCGCTTCAGCACCTCGACGAGGAAATGCAGGTCGAGCGCGCCGTCGCGGGTGGCGGCGCCGGGGCCCGCGGCCTCGATCATCGCCAGCGTCTCGGCCATCGAGATGCCCTGGCACCAGGCGCCGCAGCAATGCACCTCGACGCCGCGGAAGCGCACCGGCAGCGTCGCCTCCTCGCGCACCTCGTAGCCGGCAAGGTCGGCGGCGGTCAGCAGCCCGCCGTTCGCCGCGTGGAAGGCGACGATGCGCTCGGCGATCGGGCCCTCGTAGAAGGCCGCGCGCGCGGCGGCGAGCCCGGCGCGGCGGTCGCCGGGGCAGGCGGCCTCGGCGGCGATCATCTGCTCCAGCGTCCAGGCGAGGTCGCGCTGCACGAAGCGCGTGCCGACCACGGGCGGGCGGCCGCCGGGCAGGAAGATCTCGGCGGTGGAGGGAAAGCGGGCGTATTTCTCCTGCCGGGTGGCAATGAAATCGGCGAAGAGCGGGTAGACCTCGAACCCCTCGCGGGCGGCCTCCACGGCCTCCTCGGCGATGTCGGCGAAGCGCATTGTGCCCTTCTCGGAGAGGGCGCGGATCCAGCTGGCGGGGGCGGCGGGGATGACGGTGCGCAGGATGCCCTCGGGGACATGGTCGCCGTGGGCGCGGTGCATCGCCTCGACATCGGCGGCGGCAGGCCAGCCGCCGACCCCGTCCTGGCTGGTGACCTGCCCGGTGGCTGCGTCGAACATGATGATGGGCGCGACCCCGGCAACGGACACGAGATCGGGCTGGACCACGCCCAGCGTCAGCCCGGCGGCGACCCCCGCATCCACGGCATTGCCCCCGGCACGAAGGATTCGCTCGGCGGCGCGGGTTGCGGTCGGGTGCCCGGTGGCAACTGCCCAAGTTTCCATCATGCCGCCCTGCCTCTCCAAATAACTTCCTAGTTTTCTTATCCTACATTATTAACTACGTAGTTGACAAGTGCAAACACTCATTATTACCGTTGTTGTATGAGCACCATGACCAGCAAGCTCTCCCTCGCGCCGCTCGTGGCGCAGTGGGAGGCGACCCCCGACACCGGCGTGAAGTACCAGCGCCTGGCAGAGGCTTTCGCCGCCTGCATCCATTCCGGCACCTTCATGCCGGGCGGGCACCTGCCCAAGGAGACCGAGATCAGCGCCGCGCTGCCGGTGGGCCTGTCGACGGTGCAGAAGGCGCTGGCGCAGCTCGTCGAGGAAGGGCTGGTGATCCGCCGCCGCAAGCTCGGCAGCTTCATCGCCGAGCTGAACCACCAGGTGCCCGAGGTCCACGTCTACCGCTTCCGCGACCCCGTGACGGGCGAGGAGATGATGCCCTTCACCCGCGTCCTGCGGGTGCAGCGGGTGCCGACGGCGGAATATGGCCCGCTGCTGACCGGCTTCGAGGCCGAGGAGGTCATGCGCCTCGACCGGCTGGTCTGGGTCTCGGGGGCCTCGCCGGCCTACAGCTCGTTCTTCATGCGCTGCGAGTACCACGTGGACCTGCCCGGCGACGGCGCCGAGACGCTGCATGGCGCCTCGTACCACCGGATGCTGTGGGAGCGCTTCGGCATCCGCACCGCGCAGGTGCGGCACAGCGCCAGCGCGGAGCTGCTGTCGCGCCATGCCTGCGAGCAGCTCGACCTCGCCGCGCCGCATGTCGGGATGATCTGGGACGCCAGCGAGTACGACCGCGACGGCCGGCTCCAGATCGTGCAGCGCTTCGAGCTGCCGCGCGGCCATCGCCCGATGGAACTGGTCGAGCGCAAGCCCGGCCTCTGACCCCAACAAGAAAACGCAAACACAACAGTGGAGATAGACATGAAAAGATCGCTTCTGATCGCCGCCTCGATGCTGGCCCTCGCCGGCCCCGCCTTTGCCGAATGGCAGCCCGACGGGCCGATCCGCCTGTGGATCGGCTACGGCGCCGGCGGCGGCACCGACGTGCAGGGCCGCACCCTCGCCAAGGAAATCGAGGCGCGGCGCGGCTGGAAGATCGCGCCCGAGAACAAGGCGGGCGAGGACGGCACGGTCATGTCGGCGCAGCTGAAGTCCGAGGCGCCGGACGGGCAGACGCTCGGCTTTGCGATCACCACCACCTACGACTTCGCACCGATGAACAGCGACAATCTCTCGCCCGAGGATTTCACCTACATCACCACGACCGCGGGCTCGCAGATGGCGGTTCTGGCGCGCGCCGACAGCGGCTGGAACACGCTCGAGGACCTGCAGGCCGCGGCGGCGGGCGGTGAGCAGATCGTCTGGGCCAATTGGGGCACGCAGGTCGAGGCCGGCGCCGAACTGGTGGCCCGCGGCCTCGGCATCAGCGTCAACCACCTGCGCACCGAGGGCGGCAAGGGCGCGCTCAACGCGCTGGTGTCGATGGATGCGAATGTCGGCTGGGGCGGCGGCGTGCAGAAGCCGCTGGTCGAGGCCGGCGTGCTGAAGATCCTCGCCTCGGCCGAGACCACCCCGGTCGCGCTCGACCCGGAGAAGCGGACGCTGAGGGACATGGGGATCGAGCTGAACCTCGGCTACCAGTACATCATCACCGCCCCGGCCGGCCTGCCCGAGGAGATCCGCGACGAGATCGCCGCGGTGGTGGCCGAGATCCTCGCCGATCCCGAGAGCGAGACCCGCCAGTTCATCGAGAAGCAGTACCCGCCCGCGCCGATCGTCACGCAGGGTGACGCGCTGCGCGAGCAGATCCTCGCCACCTACGACGCCAACGTCGAGATGATGAAGGCCTTCGCGCAATGACCGGCGGTCCCGAGGAAACCGCGGCGGGCGCGGCCTCCGGCGGGCGATGGAACCTCTGGATCGGCCTCGGCACGCTGGCCTTCGTGGCCCTCTGCCTGCTCGTCTGGTTTCCCCGGGACATCGGCAGCGGCTTCCTGCAGAAGAACCTCACCGGGCGCATGGTGCCCGGTGACAGCTTCTTCCCGGTGCTGCTTGTGGGGCTCATGGTCCCGCTGGCGGCGCTGCTGATCCTGAGCCAGCTCGGCGCAAGGCGCGGGTCGGGCGGCGAGGAGGTCGGGCGCATCAGCCTCGGCAACCTCGGCTTCCTCGGCCGGTCGCTGCTGCTCACCGCCGTCAGCCTGCTGGTGATGAACGCCACCGGCCCGGTGCTGGTCTGGCTGACCAACGCGCTCGGGCTCACCGCCTTCAGCGGCTACCGCGCCGCATCGGCAAGCTTTCCCTTCGACGTGTCCGGCTTCTTCGTCGGCGGCACGCTGCTGACCTGCGGCTTCATCTCGATCACCTGCCACCGGCTGCGCGGGCGCGACGTGCTGGTCGCCGCGGCCACGGTCGCGGTGATGATCCTGATCTTCGACGGCCTGCTGGACAATATCCAGCTGCCCCCGAACGCCGACCTCTGAGGACCCTCCCTCCATGGACCTACTCCTGCAATACGTCGGCCTCGGCGTGACTTCCGTGTTCCAGGGCGCCGACGGCTCCCTGCTGCTGATGCCCGTGCTGATGGTGCTGATCGGGGTGCTGGTGGGCATCCTCATCGGCGCGGTGCCGGGCATGTCCGGCCCCTTTGCCATGGCCATCGCGCTGCCGATCCTCGTGTCGATCTTCGGCTACGGCAACGACGCGCTCTACCCGGTGCTGGGCTGCCTGCTCGGCATCATGAAGGGCGCGACCGTGGGCGGGGCGGTGCCGGCGATCCTGTTCAAGACACCCGGCACCCCCGACGCCTTCCTCACCACGCTCGACGGTTACCCGATGGCGCGCAAGGGGCTGGGCAAGAAGGCGATCCAGACCGCGCATTTCGCCTCGGTCATGGGTGACAACTTCTCGGACATCGTGCTCTTCATCGCCGCCCCCGCCATCGCCGTGGCGGTCGAGCGCATCCTCGGCCTGCCCGAGAAGTCGGCGCTGATCATCCTGTCGCTCTGCTTCATGGCGGCGGTGGTCGGCAAGGCGCCGCTGAAGGGGCTGATCGGCGGGCTGCTCGGCATGTTCGTCTCGCTCATCGGATCGACCATGTCCGGCAACGGCCCGCGGCTGACCTTCGGCATCCCCGAGCTCGGCAACGGCCTGCCGCTGACCTCGGCGGTGCTTGGCGTGCTGGTGATCTCCGAGGTGCTGATCTCGATCGAGGAGATGCACGAGGCCCGCAAGACCGAGGCCCCGAGCCGCGAGCGGCCCGAGATGGGGCCGGCGCTGAGCTGGGCCGAGCGCCTGCGCATGATGCCCGGCATCCTGCGCGCCGCGGTGATCGGCACGGTGATCGGCGCGCTGCCCGGCATCGGAACCACGACCGCCGCGACCCTCAGCTACGACACCGCCAAGCGCCGCTCGAAAACGCCCGAGGCCTTCGGGCAGGGCACGCCGGACGGGGTGGTGGCGACCGAGGCGGCGAACTCCGCCGTCTCCGGCGCCAACCTCATCCCGGTGATGAGCCTCGGCATTCCCGGCAACTTCGCCGCGGTCTTCATCATCCTCGCGGTCGAGACGATCGGCGATTTCTCCTTCGGCCCGCAGGTCTTCCAGTTCACCCCGATCCAGCACATCGAGGGGTTCGACACGATCCTCAACACCAACCTCGTGATGGCCTTCGGCATGTTCACCATGATGGTGGTGGCGAATATCTTCAACTGGACGCTCGGCGGGATGCTGATGGGCGTTCTCGGCCATCTGGTGCGGATCCCGAAGGAGCTGATGCTGCCGGTCATCCTGACCGTGTCGCTCACCGCCGCCTACGTGCAGGACGGCGGCTACGTCGGGCTGCTGACGGCGGGGGTCTTCGCGCTCATCGGCTACGCACTGCGGCGCCTGCAGATTTCCATCCTGCCCTTCGTCATCGGCTTCCTTCTGGCCCCGACGCTCGAAGGGCTGGTGCGCGGCGCCTTCACCGCCTCCGGTGGGGACGCGTTCTTCCTGCTGAAGTCGCCGATCGCGCTGGGGATGCTGGCCTGCTCGGCCTTCCTGCTGTTCCGCATGGTGCGGCAAGCCCGCAACCCGTGAGAGAAGGGCCGGCGCGGCGTGCCGGACGGGCGCTGCGCCGGTCTCGAAGGCGAAGGCTCACACTTCCTTGGCCTCGTCCTGCGGCAGGTCGGAATGCGCCGCGGCCGCCGCCGCGACGATGCAGTCGCGAAAGCTCTGGATGAAGCGCGAGCGCGAGCCGTCGAGCGCGCGGGTCAGCACGCCCAGATCCCGCGTCACCACGGGATCGACCAGCCTGACCGTGCAGAGCACCGGGTGGTCCGGCGACGGGCAGTTCACCGTCGGTAGCGCACTCACCCCCATGCCCGCCTCGATCATCCCCGCCACCGCGAGGAAGTGGTTGAAATCCATGACCGTGCGCGCCGGGTGGTTGATCGACTGCATCGCCGCATCGGTGACGAAGCGCGTGCCGCTGCCGCTGTTCGCGCCGATGAAGTCGTAGCGCAGCAACTCCGACCAGGTGATCTCGTCCCGGGTGGCCAGCGGGTGGTCGCGGCGCAGCACCGCCATGAACGGATCGGCCCGGATCAGCTCGAAGTCCACGTCCTTGTTCCTGTGCGGCAGGAAGCTCGAGACCGCGAGGTCGAGCGTGCCCTCGTGGATCGCGGCAAAGAGCCCCTCGGCCGTGTCATCCCGCGCATGCACCATCACCTCGGGGTGCTCCGCCCGGAACTGCCGCAGCGCCATGGGCAGGTACTTGACCGCCGCCGAGGCGAGAAAGCCGAGCCGGAGCGTCACGTTGCGGTCCTTGCCGAAGTCCCGTGTCCGGTCGAGCGCGTCGCGCAGCGCTGGCAGCAGCCGCGACAGGTGCGCCTGCAGCTCGGCCGCTTCCGCGGTGAGCCGCACCGAGCGCGTACTCCTGTCGAAAAGCCGCGTGTCGAGGTGGGCCTCGAGCTGGGCGATGTTCTGCGAGAGCGCCGGCTGCGACATGCCGAGCCGGTCGGCGGCAAGCCGGAACGAGCGGGCTTCGGCGACCGCGAGAAAGGCTTCGAGCTGGCGGGGAGGGGGGAGGCTCATTGATTGACTTTGCTTAATTATGGTTCAATTAATACGATTTGTCTTATGTCAGGGCAAGCGATATGCGGTGCGGCGTTATCACGCAGGCCAGGTCGTGAATGACCGCCTTCCCCACGTCGTCAACGAGGGACACCTTGAACTCCAGAACCGATCTCCCCCGGGCCAGCCGCCGCCAGCTGCTGTTCGGGACCGCAGCCGTATTCGCCACGCTTGCCACGCCGGGCGCGCTGCGCGCGGCCCTTTCGGCGGGTGCCGAAGAGAAGTTCCTTTCGGCCTCGCAGCTGCTGGTGAACCATCACCTCGACCCGGCGGTGGGGGCGCGCATCGCGCGCTTCGCCAGCGCCACCTATCCCGACCTCGAGCAGATGCTCGACGCGATCATCGACACCGCCGCGGCCCGCGACGCGCGCGAGGTAGAGCAGTTCTTCGAGGACCTGCCCGAAGGCCCGCTGCGCGACTTCGCCTACTGGGTGATCCAGACCTGGTACACCGGCTCGTCCTCCTTCGAGCGGGGCGCGACGCTCTTCACCTACGAGGAGGCGCTGCTCTACCAGCCGACGCTCGACATGGTCGCGATCCCCAGCTTCGGCTTCTCCGCGCCGAACGGCTGGGGCAACGACCTTTATCCGCTTACCGACCTGCCGCGCTTCTGATTCGCCTTCCTTCCTCCTCCCAAGAAAAGCCTCCCCATGACCAGCTCCTCGCAAGTCGTCATCGTCGGCACCGGCGTCGTCGGCGTCGTGATCGCCGAGCAATGCCTCGACGCCGGACTCGAAGTCCTGATGATCGAAGCCGGGCCGCGCGTGTCGCGCGCCCGGATCGTCGAGAACTACCGAAACCTGCCGCTCGGCGCGAAGCCCGACGCCACCGCCTCCTATCCGCCCGCCGACTGGGCGCCGCACCCCTTCTTCGGGCAGGACTATCTCGGCAGCACCGGGCCCGACAAATACGACCCGACCTACCTGCGCTATGCCGGGGGCTCGACCTGGCATTGGGCGGGGACCTGCTGGCGCCTGACACCCGAGGACATGCGGCTGAAATCGCGCTACGGCGTCGGCCGGGACTGGGCCTTCGACTACGAGACGCTCGATCCCTACTACAACATGACGGAAACCGCGCTCGGCATCTGCGGCCCGTCGGACCCGGAGCTGCAATGGCCGCCGCGCCCGCGCTCGATGGACTACCCGATGCCGCACCTGCCGCTGTCGCAGGGCGAGCGGAAGTTCACGCAGGTGGTCCAGGAAAAGCTCGGCCTGCGCAACCTTCCCGTGGCGCAGGCGCGCAACTCGGGCACGCCCTATGACGATCGCCCCGCCTGCTGCGCCAACAACAACTGCGTGCCGGTCTGCCCGGTCGGCGCGAAATACGATGCCGCGACGGCGCTGAACCGGCTCGAGGCCAAGGGGGCCACCATCCTCGACAACGCGGTGGTCCACCGGGTCGAGAGCGGCGAGGGCAACCGGATCGTCGCGCTCCACTACCTCGACCGCAACCGCGTGAGCCACCGCGTCACCGGCGAGCAGTTCGTGCTGGCCTGCAACGGCATCGAGACCCCGAAGCTGCTGCTGATGTCGGCCGACGACCGCAACCCGGCCGGGCTCGCCAACTCTTCCGACCAAGTCGGGCGCAACATGATGGACCACCCGCAGCAGGGCTACACCTTCACCGTGACCGAGCCCTACTGGCTGGGCGCGGGGCCGGTGGTGAACAGCGGCATCATGGAGACCTCGCAGGGCGACTTCCGCGGCGACCACGCGGGCGCCTACTTCCGCCTGAACAACTTCGCCCGCAACCGCTTCATCGCCAAGCAGGCACTGGCGAGCGGCAAGGTCGGCCGGGCGCTCGACGAGGAGATCCGCCGGCGCACCGCCACCTCGGTCAACCTCGTCGCCGCCTACGAGATGCTGCCCGATCCGAACAACCGCCTGACGCTGTCGTCGGACAGGGACTGGCACGGGCTGCCGAAGCCGAGCGTCCACTGGGACGTGGGCGAATACACGCGGCGCGCCTCGCGCGAGTACGGCGAGCCCATGGCGCAGCGGATCGCCGAGGCGATGGGCGCGACCGATTTCAAGCCGGCGGGCGACAAGTTCTCGACCTCCAAGCACATCATGGGCGGCACGATCATGGGCAACGATCCGGCGGACTCGGTCGTCGACCGCCAGTGCCGGGCGCATGACCACGCCAACCTCTACCTGCCCGGCGGCGGCGCCATGGCGTCGACCGCCTGCGGCAACAGCACGATCACCATGACCTCGCTGGCCTTCATGGCGGCAGAGGCGCTCATTTCCGAGGCGAAAGGCGCCTGATGATGTTCCAGAAAGTCACCCTTTCCGCGGGTCTCGCGCTGCTCGCGGGCGCGGCGCTGGCCGCCGATTTCCCCGAGGAGCTGGTCGAGCGCGGCCGCTACGTCGCGACCGCGTCGGACTGCGTCGCCTGCCACACCGGCAGCGAGGACAAGCCCTTCGGCGGCAACCACGTGATCGCCTCTCCGGTCGGCGACATCGTCGCCACCAACATCACCCCTTCTGTGGACTATGGCATCGGCAGCTACACCGAGGCGCAGTTCTCGGACGCGGTGCGGCGCGGCGTGCGCGCCGATGGCGCCAACCTCTACCCGGCGATGCCCTACACGGCCTTTGCCCGGATCACCGACGAGGACATCCACGCGCTCTATGCCTATTTCATGCAGGGCGTGGAGCCCATCGACGCGCCGAGCGCCGAGACACGCCTGCCGTTTCCGTTCAACGTCCGCGCCTCGATGATCGGCTGGAACCTGATGTTCCGCGACACGTCGGTGCATGAGGATGAGCCCGGGAAATCCGCCGAGTGGAACCGCGGCGCCTATCTGGTCGAGGGGCCGGCGCATTGCTCGACCTGCCACACGCCGCGCGGCGTGCTGATGCAGGAGAAGGCCAGCCAGCATCTTGCCGGGGCGCAGGTCGGGGCCTGGTACGCGCCCAACATCACCTCCGATCCGCAGGACGGCATCGGCGCCTGGTCGAAGAACGAGATCGTCGCCTATCTCGCCACCGGCCGCGCCGAGGGCAGGGCGCAGGCGGGCGGCAGCATGGCCGAGGCGGTCAGCCACAGCTTCTCGAAGCTGGGTGAGGACGACCTTGCCGCCATGGCGACCTACCTTGCGGACGTGCCCGCGGTTGCCGGGACCGAGCGGTTCGGTCGGGGGCAGGCCGGGAACATGACCGCGGGCTTCCGCGGCCTCGACGCCGCGCCTTCGGGCCTTGCGGCGGGGGCGCAGGTCTATTCCGCGAACTGCGCCTCCTGTCACGGCATCAACGGCCAGGGCACGAAGGACCAGTATTACCCGAGCCTCTACCACAACTCCGCCACCGCGGGTGCCTCGACGGTCAACTTCATCGCGGCGGTCCTCAACGGCGTCGATCGCGAGACCGCGGACGGGCATGTCTTCATGCCGCCCTTCGGCGAACAGGTGAACGCCTTCAACGCGCTGAGCGACGACGAGATCGCCAGCCTTTCAAACTACGTCTTCGCGCAGTACGGGGCTGCCGACCACGAGGTTTCGGCCGCGGACGTGGCGCAGATCCGGGCGGGCGGTCCGACGTCGGACCTGCTCGCCTGGGTCCACGCGGCACTCGTGGCGGCGATGATCCTTGCTGGCATCCTGCTTGTCGCCGGCGTGATGATCCTGCGTCGGCGCCGCGCGGCCCGCACGTCCTGAACCCCGCGCAGGCAGGGCCAGGCGCCGCTCGGGCGCGCGCTTCAGCTGTCGTGCGGTGACAGCGCCTTGGAAGCGGCAAGCCCGCCCCCGAGGATCAGCTTGCGGCACAGCTTGAGGAACTGGTCGCGCTCCTCCTGCGACAGCACGCCGAAGATCTCGTCCTGCCGCTTCAGCACCTGCGCCTCGATGTCCGCAAGCACCCGCCGCCCCTCGTCGGTCGGGTAGAGCAGCCGGGCCCGGGTGTCCTCGCCGCTGGTCTCGACGGTGATCCAGCCGCGGTCGCGCAACAGTGAAACCGCGCGGCTGACCGAGTTCTGCGGCCGCGGGAACAGCAGCTGGATGTCCTTCGCAAGCAGCCCGGGAAACCGCACCACCGCGTAGAGCGCGGACCAGGCGTGCACCGGCATTCGGTAGGTCTTCTCGAAGAACCTGTTGGACACCTGGTTGTTGGCCAGCACGATGTGGCTCACCGCCATCAGGTAGCGCAGGTCGGAGGTGAAGGTCTCGCGCAGGATGTCGTCGGTCTCGTATCGCAAGCTGTCCTCGCCGTGGCTTTGTCGAGAGGTCTTCGTGGTACCCAGCGCCCCGCAAGGTTGCAATATTTCACGGCGGCATGGCGAAGCATAGCACAGCTTGCGAATTACATCCATTTGGATGTAACGATCCGTCAACCGTTGCGCCTCCCAGATTCCAAGCGAGACACGAATGCCCCAACTTGCCGCCTTTGCCGTGCTGACGTTGATCCTCTTCGTCGGCGACATCGCCGCCACCAGAACCCGCTCTCGGCTGCCGTCGATCTTCGTCTGCGCCGTGCTGTTCCTGATCGGCTACTGGACGTTCTTCCCCTCCGACATCGTACAGGTCGCCGGGTTCGGCACGCCGATCGTCTACCTGTCGATGTTCCTGCTGATCACCAACATGGGCACGCTGCTCTCGCTCGAGGAACTGCGGCGGCAGTGGCGCACGGTGGTCATCGCGCTGCTCGGCATCGCCGGGATCGCGGCGATGCTGTTCACCGTCGGCCGGCTCTTCCTCGACTACGAGACCATCGTCGTCGTGACGCCGCCGCTGACCGGCGGGGTCGTGTCCTCGCTGATCATGTCCGAGGCCGCGGCCAAGGCCGGCTTCGAGAGCCTCGCGGTGCTCGCCATCCTGATCTACGTGATGCAGGGCTTCGTCGGCTACCCGCTGACGTCCTGGATGCTGCAGCGCGAGGGACGCCGCGTGCTGGGCCTCTACCGCAGCGGGCAATGGGCCGGCACCGCCAAGGTCGCGCAGGTCGAGAGCCGTCAGGGCGCCGCGGTGCCCGCGCTGTTCCGCAGCCTGCCGGCGGAGTACAACACCGTCTATTTCAAGCTGTTCCGGCTCGGCCTCGTCGCCTTCCTCGCCTGGGGCGCGTCGGAGCTGGTGAAGCCCTATTTCGAGATCAGCCCCTTCGTGCTGTGCCTCGTGGCCGGGGTCATCGCCTCCTCGGTCGGCTTCCTCGAGCGCCAGCCGCTGCAGCTGGCGAACTCCTTCGGCTTCGTGATCATGGTGCTGATGCTGTTCATCCTCGGCGGCCTCAACCGCGCGACGCCCGAGATGCTGCTCGACCTCGCGGGCCCGATGTTCGGCGCGATCCTGATCGGCGTCGCGGGCATGTACGTCTTCTCCTTCATCGCCGGAAAGCTGCTCGGCAGCACGCCGGCGATGGCCTTTGCCTGCTCGCTGACCGCGCTCTACGGCTTCCCGGCCGACTACGTCATCACCAACGAGGTGGTGAACGCGCTCTCCGACAAGGAAGACGAACGCGAGGTGCTCTCGGCCCACATGCTGCCGCCGATGCTCGTCGCCGGCTTCGTCACGGTGACCATCGTCTCGGTGCTGCTGGCCGGCATCTTCGCGGGGCTGCTGTAATGACCCGGCATGTGAGCGAAGAGCGCATCCGCGGCATGATCGAGGCGCTGGCGGAGTTCACCGCCAGCCCGGGCCGGGGCACCACCCGGCTCACCTACAGCCCGCAGCACCGCGCGGCGCTCGACTACCTTGCCGGCCGGATGCAGGAGGCGGGGCTCGCCACCCGGATCGACAGCGTCGGCAACCTTGTCGGGCGGCTCGAGGGAAGCGATGCGTCGCTTGCCCCGGTGCTGGTCGGCTCGCACATCGACAGCGTGCCGAACGGCGGCGCCTTTGACGGGCCCGCCGGGGTCGTCGCGGCGATCGAGACGGCGTTCTGTCTGCAGCAGTTCGGCGTGACGCCGCGCCGCCCGCTCGAGGTGATCGCGATGATCGAGGAGGAGGGCGGCCGCTTCGGCGGCGGCCTGCTCGGCTCGCGCATCCTGACGGGCCAGCTCGGCCCCGACGCGCTCGCGCCCATGACCGACAGCGAGGGGGTTTCGCTTGGCGAGGCGATGGCGGGCTTCGGCCTCTCGCTGGAGGAAGCGGGCGCCGCCGCGATCCCCGAGGGCGGCATCCACGCCTTCCTCGAGTTGCACATCGAGCAGGGTCCGGTGCTCGAACAGACCGGCGACGCCGTCGGCATCGTGACCTCTATCGTGGCGCTGTCGCAGCTCGAGGTGCGGATCACCGGCGCGGCGGGGCACGCGGGGACGACTCCCATGGCGGGGCGCCGCGACGCGCTTGTCGCCGCCGCCGGGGTCATCGCCGAGCTGCCGGGCCTCTGCGCCGGGATCGACCCCCGCGCGGTGATCACGGTGGGCCAGATCGGCGTGCTTCCCGGCGGCGCCAACGTCATTCCCGAGGCCGCGATCTTCAGCGTCGATGTGCGGGCAGACAGGGTCGGGACGGTCGACGCGATCAAGGCCGCGCTCCACACCCGGCTAGCCTCGGTCGAGGCTGCCGGGTTCGAGGTCCGCACCGCCGAGCTACTCGCGGTGCCCGAGACGCCGATGTCCGAGGAGATCCGCCGCGAGCTGATCGCCGCGGCCGAGGACTGCGGGTTCGCCTGGCGCCCGATGCCGAGCGGGGCGGGGCATGACGCCATGGTCCTGTCGAAGATCGCGCCGGTCGGGTTGGTCTTCGTGCCGAGCCGCAACGGCGTGTCGCACACCCCCGAGGAATGGACCGACTACGACCAGCTGGCGCGCGGCGTCGAGGTGGTCTTCCGGGCTGCGCGGGCGCTGACGGCCTGAGGGTGCATCCCGACGCGGGCAAACAAAGGAATGCGGGAAGGGGCCTGAATGTCCTTCCCGCAAGAGCCTGTCTTCTTCAGGGAACCCGGTCTTGCCGGGTCACGCCCGGCAGTCGACCAGCACCTTGACCATGCCCGCGTCCGGATCCGTGACCAGGTCGAAGACATCACCCGCGGCGCTGAGCGGCACGATCCGGGTGATCAGGTTCAGCAGCGGCGCCTCGAGCTGCGCGACAAGCTCGGTGGCGCGGCGGAATTCCTCCCGCGTGTAGACCCGCGAGCCGACCAGCTTCAGCTCCTTGAAGCTCATGTCGAGCAGCGCGACCGGGGTCGGAGCCTTGAAGAGCGAGGCAAGGCAGATCGTGCCGCCGGTGCGCACCAGCCGCGTCATCTCGAGCGCCGCGGGCACGGCGCCGGAGCATTCCACCAGCACGTCCGCCCCGTCGCCGCCGGTGGCCGCGGCCACCGCCTCGGCAAGGCTGTCGCGGCTGGCGTCCACGGTCTCGAACCCCAGCTCCCCGGCCAGCCGCAGCCGACCCGGCGCGATGTCCGAGACGAGGATCCGCCCGGCCCCGGCTTGGCGCAGCATCAGCGCGGTGATGAGCCCGATCGGCCCCGCGCCGGTGACGACGCAGGTGTCGCCCATCGTCACGCCGGCGCGGTCGGCGACGCGCAGGCACACGGCGACCGGCTCGATCAGCGCGGCCAGCTCGTCCGACACGTGGTCCGGCACCGGCACCAGCAGCTCGGGCGCGACGGTCATCTCCTCGGCCATGCCGCCGTCGCAGTCGATGCCCAGCAGGCGCAGGCTGGCACAGACATGCGGGCTGCCGGTGCGGCAGGGATGGCAGGTCCCGCAGGAGAGCAGGGGGAAGGCGGTGACGCGCTGGCCTGCCTCGAACCCGGCATGATCCTCGATCACCTCGCCGACGAACTCGTGGCCGAGGATCAGCGGCGCCTGCGCGCGCGGGTGGCTGCCCGCGTAGATGCCGATGTCGGTGCCGCAGACGCCGCAATAGTGCAGCCGCAGCCGGACGCCCCCGGTGGCGGGCAAGGGCACGTCGCGCACGGCGACGCTCCGCGGGCCCTCGTAGACCAACGCTTTCATGTCTTCCTCCTGCTCAGGTCTGGGGATCGCGCTCAGGCGATCGCGTAGCCGCCGTCGATCGGGATCACCGTCCCGGTCATGAACCCCGCGAGCGGCGTGGCGAGGAACATGGCGGGCCCCGCCAGATCGCCGGGCTCGCCCCAGCGGCCCATCGGGGTGCGCCCGAGGATGCCGCTTTCGCGCGCCGCGTCGCCCTGCAGGTCGGCGGTCAGCGGGGTGCGGATCCAGCCCGGCGCGATGGCGTTCACCCGGATGCCGTCCTTGGCCCAGGCGATGGCCAGCGACTTGGTCAGCTGGGCGATCCCGCCCTTCGAGGCCGAGTAGCCCGGCACCAGCCCGCCGCCGAAGAACGACAGCATCGAGGCGGTGTTGATCACGCTGCCGCCGGTGCGCGCCAGCGCGTCATGCGCGGCATGGGCGCAGCGCATCGAGCCGTTGAGGTTGACGTCGACGACCTGCTCGAAGACCGCGGGCTCCAGCTCGGCGCCGCGGCGGATCAGCCCGGCGCAGTTGACCAGCGTGTAGAGATCGCTCTGCCCGCCGATGACCTCGGTCACCGCCGCGCCGTCACGCACGTCGAGCACGTCGAAGCGCAGGGCCTCGCCGAGCCCGAGCTCTTCCGCCTTCGCGGTCGCCGCCGCGGCCTCGGCTTCGGTGAGCCCCGTCGCGGTGACCCGCGCCCCGGCCCGGGCGAAGCCAAGCGCGATGCCGAACCCGATCCCCGAGGTGCCGCCGGTCACGAGGACCGAGCGGCCTTCGAGGAAAGGCGCGGCCCAACCGCCGCTGAGGGCGGAGATGTCGCTTCTTTCCATCTTGGTCATCTGATGAACTGGTCGAGGTAGCTCGCGCCGAGCCCGACTTCCTCGTAGTGCTTGCGGCACATGTCGATCTTGGTGAACACGTCCTCGAAGCCGACGTGCTTGTTGTCCTCGTCGACGTAGTACATGCAGCCCTGGATGTTGAAGAAGGTGATCATCTCCTCGCAATCCTCGGGCACGGTCAGGGTGTGGATCTCTCCCGGCGGCTCGAAGACGAAGGAGCCGGTCTCGGCGATCCAGTCATGCTCGAGGTAGTGCCAGCGGCCCTTGATCACGTAGCCGGTGACCGGGGCGGGGTGCAAATGCTTGCTGAGCACGCCGGACTTGCGCACCCGCAGCAGGTTGCACCACTGCCCGGCCATGGTGTTGAGCAGGAGCGGGCGGAACCACACGTCCGGCGCCTGCGGGACCCAGACCCGTTCGTCCTCGGGGATTGCCATTTCGGCAATCTCGGGAACGGCGAGCGGATGGGTCGATCCTTTCATAGAAGCATACATCAGGATTTCCCTTAGTTAGCGAGAGAGCTTCGGTCGGGTTTGCCGCGCCCGGAGAGGCGGCGCAGCAGGGACACCGCCGGCGGCGCGAGCCAGACCAGCAGCGTGATCACGCCCAGCACCCCGGCGATGGGGCGTTCGAAGAAGGCGAGCAGGTTGCCATCCGCCTTGATCATGCTGGACATGAAGTTCTCCTCCACGACCCGGCCGAGCACGAGGCCCAGCACCAGCGGCGCGGCGGGATAGTCGTTCGCCTCCATCACCCAGACCAGCACGCCGACGGCGGCGAGCGTCCAGAGATCGAAGAGCGCGTTGTTGGTGGCGAAGGTGCCGAGGATGCAGAGCAGCAGGATCGAGGGATAGAGCTTGCCCATCCGCACGCCGAGCAGCTGCCGCCCGCCGATGATGGCCAGCAGGCCGAGCGGGATGATCAGCAGGTTCGCCAGCACGAAGACGATGTAGATCGCGTTGACGAGGTCGGGTGAGGTGACAAAGACCATCGGCCCCGGCTGGATGCCCTTGAGCACCAGCACGCCGACCACGATCGCGGTGATCGAGTCGCCGGGGATGCCGAAGACCAGCGCCGGCACGTAGCTGCCCGAGAGCGCCGCGTTGTTGGCCGAGGCGGCCCCGGCGATGGCCTCGGGCTCGCCCTTGCCGTAGTTGTCCGCGCGCTTCGAGAACTTCTGGCTGATCGCGTAGGCGATCCAGGCGGCAATGTCCGCTCCGGCGCCGGGCAGCGCGCCGATGAGCGTGCCGATCAGGCTGCCGCGGGTCACCGCGCCCTTGTGGGTCCAGAGGTTGCGGCCCTGGCCGCGCAGGATCGACAGCCCGGCCTTGGCCGGCTTCTGCGGGGTGATGAGCGGGTGCTGCGCCGAACGCAGGATCTCGGCCACCGCGAAGGCGCCGATCATCACCGCGATCAGCGAAACGCCCGCCTGCAGGTCGATCAGCCCGAAGGTGTAGCGCGGCAGGCCGGTGGTCACGTCGAGGCCGATCATCGTGAGGAACAGGCCCAGCAGCAGCGACATCGTGCCCTTGAGCCGGTCGCGCCCGGCCACCAGCGTGGCGCAGGAAAGGCCGAGCAGCGCCAGCCAGAAATACTCGTAGGTCGAGAAGAGCAGCGCCACCTCGGCCAGCTGCGGTGCGGCCAGCACCAGCACCGCCGTGCCGATCAGCCCGCCGATCACCGCCACCATCATCGAGGTGCCGAGCGCGAGGTCGAGCCGGCCCATGCGGTTCAGCGCGTCGAGATCGCGCATGTAGGCGGCCGAGGCCGGGGTGCCGGGGATGCGCAGCAGCGCGCCCGGGATGTCACCGGCAAAGATCGACATCGCCGAGCAGGAGACGATGGCGCCGATGGCCGCCACCGGCGAGAGGAAGAAGGTCACCGGCACCAGCAGCGCCACCGCCATGGTCGCGCTGAGGCCCGGGGTCGCGCCGACGAAGAGGCCGAAGGCCGAGCCGAGCAGGATCACCCCCAGCACGTCGAGGCTGAAGACCATGTGAAAGGCTGAAATCAGGACATCCATGTGGGGCGCCTCAGAACAGGGAGCCGGGGAAGGGCCCGGTTGGCAGGGGCACGCGCATCACCTCGATGAAGAAGAGCGTGACGACGAGACAGACGGCGACGGCCACGACGGCGGCCGCGATCGGGCGCTCGTCCCAGAGCAGCGCGGTGACGAAGACCAGCACCACCGAGACCGGCAGCGAGCCGAGCATGGGGGCCAGCAGGCCGTAGAGCACGACCGAGAGGGGCACGAAGACGATCCGCGCCAGCCGCTTGGGGCTGCGCATCCAGTCCTCGACGGGCGGCAGGAGCCGCACCTCCGCGCCCTGCATCCGCGCCGCGAGGCTGCGCCCCGCGATCAGCAGGCCGAAGAGCACGAAGCCGCAGCCGATGATGCGCGGGAAGAGCCGCGGAGATGCGGCCCCCGCAGGTTCGGGGAAGCCTTGCGCCTGCAGGACCACGAAGATCCCCAGCACCGCAAAGCCGAGCCCGGTCCAGATATCCGGAAGCCGCATCCCTCTACTCCTCAGCTGCCGCGCTGCGCGAGGCCGATGGCGTTCATGACCTCGCCGACGCTCTTCTGCGTCTCGCCGAGGAAGTCAGAGAACTCGGCGGCGTTCAGGTAGCGGGCGCCGAAGCCCTGCTGCGCCATGAAGGACTGGAACTCCTCGCTGTCGAAGACGGTCTTCACCGCGGCCTCGAGCTTGGCGGCGGCCTCGGGATCCATGTCCTTGGGGCCGACGACGCCGCGCCAGGTGCCGCCCGAGTAGGGCGTGCCGGTCTGCTCGGCGGCGGTGGGCACGTCGGGGAAGGCCGGGTTGCGCTCGTCGGCGAAGACGGCCAGCACCTTGGAGCGGCCGGCATCCATCATGGTCTTGCCCTCGGGCAGCGACGACGGGATGATCTGCACGCCGCCGGCGGCCAGTTCCTGGAAGCCCGGTGCGGCGCCCTGCGACGGCACCATGGTGACCTTCAGCGGATCGACGCCCTGCTGCTGCAGGAAGCCCGCGAAGGCAAGGTGGTAGGCTGCGCCGACGGCGGTGCCGGACATCTTGAAGGTGCCCGCGGGCTCGGCCTTGATCGCCTCGACGGCGTCACCGACGGTCTCCCAATCGCTGCTTGCGGAGACGTGGAAGGCGCCGCTGTCGAAGTTCACCAGCCCGATCGGGGTGAAGTCCTCGTTGGTGAACTCGGCGTTGCCGGTCCAGTAGTAGGTCACCATCTCGGCGGTGGCGAAGCCGATGGTGTAGCCGTCGGTCGGCGCGGTCACCATGGCGTTGTGGCCGACGACGCCGGCGCCGCCCGAGCGGTTGACCACCGCGACATTGGTGCCGAGCTCGGCTTCCAGCCCCTTGGCCAGCATCCGCGCGACGGCATCGGTGCCGCCGCCGGCGTTCCACGGCACGATCATGGTGATCGGCTTTTCGGGGTATTCGGCCATGGCGGTGCCGGCCGCCGCGAGCAGGGCAATGCTCGCGAACGTCATCTTCTTCAGCATGGGGGTCTCCTCCGGTTAGCTGAATGTCTTGGTGAGGTTGTGCCTTTCCAGGTGGCGACGCGTGAACCAGATGGTGTCGAGCATCGCCTGTCGGGCGGCCGCCGCGTCCTTGCGCTCGATGGCGTCAAGCACGTTGCGGTGGTTGATCAGGTTGTTGCGGAAATTCTCCATGTGGGTCTCGATGGCAACCCGGAAGAGCTGGCCGAGCACGGCGTCGATGGCCGTGTCGAAGGCCTCGAGCACCGGGTTGCCGGTCGAGGCGAGAATGGCGAGGTGGAACTCCCGGTCGGCGCGGATGGCGGCGACGACGTCACCGGACTCGGCGGCGGCCTCCATCTTGTCATAGGCGACCCGGATCGCGGTGATGGCGCTGCGGCAGGCGCGCTCGGCGGCGAAGCCGGCGGCGGCGGGTTCAAATATTTCGCGGGCCTCGTCGATCGAGCTCATCAGTTCGACGTTGAAGCCGCCCGGCGGCATCATCCATCGCAGCACGTCGCGGTTCAGCAGGTTCCAGAGCTTGCGCGGCAGCACCCGCGTGCCGATGCGCGGCCGCACCTCGACCAGCCCGAGCGCGACCAGCGTGCGGATCGCCTCGCGCAGGGTGGTGCGGCTGACCCCGAGGTCATCCATCAGGCTGGCCTCGACCGGCAGGGTGCCCCCGATCTCGTACTCGCCGGCGACGATGCGCCGGCCCAGCGTGTCAAGAGCCTCGGACGCCTTCACGGGGCGCGCGGCGGCGCCGTCGGCTCCCAGGGTTTCAGGCAGTTCGAATTCGCTCACGGCTGTCTCCTCCATGTCAACCTCGGCGGCTGACCGACCGTAGCGCCTCCACCCCACGGTCCAACATGAATCAGTCATAAACATTTTGGTACGATGAATCAAACACATTGATCGTATCAAAGGTAACGTCAATTTGAGCTTTTGAGATCAATGCGTTGTATGGGGACGACGCTCTGACGCGCGGCCTCCGGCGCAGAACAAGAGGATCGGCCGCACGTCCCGCTCCGCCTCCCGAACCTAGGGCGCATCGCGCGAAAGCCCACCCCGGACGTGCCGGGGCGGGCAGGATCCGGCAGGCGCCGTACCTCAGTCGCAGTCGGGTGCCAGCCCCTCGGGCGAGACGATGCGGCCACCCGCCTGCGCCAGCGCGTCGATCCGTCCGATCTCCTCCGCGCTCAGCGTGATCTCATGCCCCTGCGAGGTTGCCCGCAAGGCGCAAGACCCTCGTGGTCCTCGGCAGGGCCACGGTGCCGGGCTCGTGCAGCAGCCAAACCTCGGCGATCTCGGCAAGCACGGGCGCGTCCATCACCTTGACCTGCGCGAGCGGCGCATCGGCCTCGAGCGGGATGCCGGCGGGCCCGATGTGTCGAATGGTCATGCTCGAGACCCTTTCACTCTGCGGGAAGGGGGGAAGCGGCCCGGTCGAGACGACCGGAGAGCCGGGTCAGCAGCACGCCGACCGCGACGACGGCCGCACCGAGGAAGGGCGCCGCGGCAAGCCCGCTGCCCTCGACGACGAGCCCGCCGGCCCACGCGCCAAGCGCGATGCCGAGGTTGAAGGCGCCGATGTTGAGCCCCGAGGCCACATCGACCGCGTCCGGCGCGACCTCGCGGGCGATCTGCACGGTATAGACCTGCAGCGGCGGCACGTTGGCAAAGGCGAAGCCGCCCCAGACCGCGATCACCGCGATGGCGGCGACCGGCGACGAGAGCGTCAGGCCAAACGCCAGCAGCACCGCCGACAGCCCGATGAAGATCAGCGTCAGCGCGCGCACCGCGCCCATCCGGTCCGCCAGCTTGCCGCCGACGATGTTGCCGACCGCGACGGAGGCGCCGTAGAGCAGGATGACGAGGCTCACCGCGCCCGCGCCGAGCCCGGTCACCTCGCTCAGCATCGGGGCAAGGTAGGTGAAGGCGATGAAATTGCCGCCGTAGCCGATCGCGGTGATCAGGTAGACCAGCAGCAGCCGCGGCGATGTCAGCACCCTGACCTGCGCGCTCAGCCCCGGTGCGGCGCGCCGGCGCAGGGTGCCGGGCACCAGCAGCGCCGAGGCGATCAGCCCGATCACGCCCAGCACGACCACGCCGAGGAAGGTGGACTGCCAGCCGAAGCTCTGGCCGATCCACGTGCCGAGCGGCACGCCGGTGACCAGCGCGACGGTCAGGCCGAGGAAGACCAGCGCGATGGCCGAGCTTTCCTTCTCGCGATCCACCAGATCGGTGGCGATGGTCGAGGCGATGGCGAAGAAGACGCCATGCGCAAGACCGGTCAGGAAGCGCGCGGCGATCAGGCTGTCATAGCCGGGCGCAAAGGCGGCGAAGGCATTGCCGGCAATGAACAGCGCCAGCAGCGACAGCAGCAGGGTCTTGCGCGGCATGCGCCCGGCAAGCGCGGTCAGCACCGGCGCGCCGATGGTCACGCCAAGCGCGTAGAGGCTGACCAGCAGGCCCGCCGAGGGCAGGGACACGCCGAGGTCCGCGGCGATGGTCGGGATGAGGCCGACGATCACGAACTCGGTCGTGCCGACGGCGAAGGCGCTGATCGTCAGCGCCCAGAGAGCTAAGGGCATGGGAGGCTCCTGTTTCCACTTTCGCCGCGAAGATGGCCGCGCTAGGCTTTTGCGTGAACAGACAGGTTGGCAAAGGCTCGTTGCGCCAGATGCACGAATTACCGCAGACCCGGGATCTTGCGGCCTTTGTCGCGGTGATCGAGGCCGGGGGTTTCGCCGAGGCCGGCAGGCACTTTGGCGTGGCGCCCTCGACGCTGAGTCGGACGGTCACCCGGCTCGAGGCGCAACTGGGCGTGACATTGCTGCGCCGGAGCACCCGTGCGATCGAACTCACCCTTGAGGGGCGCGACCTGCTCGCGGCGGCGCAGGACATCGTCACCCGGACCGAGGCGCTCGCCGATCTCGCGGCGCAGGGCCGTGCGCCGCGCGGCCCCCTGCGGGTGAACGCGCCGGCGGGCTTCGTCCTGCACGTCATCGCCCCGCAACTGGCCGAGTTCCACGCGCGCTTTCCCGAGGTCGAGGTCACGCTCGACATGACCGATCGCCTCGTCGACCTGATCGACAGCCATGCGGATGTGGCGATCCGCTTCGGCCGACTGGCCGACAGCGAGGTGCTGCAGCGGCCGCTGGGACGGACGCCGTGGCGGCTGGTGGCGGCTCCCGCCTATCTTGACCGCGAAGGCTGGCCCGACCGCCCCGAGGCGCTTGCGCGACTGCGGCAGGTCCGCTTCACCGCGCCGTCGCACATCAACGCCCTGCATTTCGAGGGGCTCTCCGGGCCAGTCGAGGTGCCCGCCTCGGTCTACGCCGAGAACGGCGAGGCGGTGCGCGGCCTCATCCTCGGCGGCATGGGGATCGCGCGCCTGTCGGAGTTCATGGTGGCCGAGGATATCGCCGCGGGGCGGCTGGTGTCGCTGTTCCCCGATCGCCTGCTGGCGGAGTCGCTGGAAATCACCGCGCTCTATCTCACCCGGACCTCGGGACTGCGGCGGCTCGCGGTCTTTCTCGACTGGCTGTCGGAAAACCTGTCCCGCAGCGGCGCCTGGACCGCCTGATCTCGGCACACGTCTTTACGCAACATGTGAGACTCGCTCCAAGCCGGACGCCTCCGCCGAAGCGCGCGCCGCCGGGCCGCGATATGCCCAGCTGAACCAACCCCATCGACGGGCCCGGGGCAAACGTGCATTCTCTGCCGGGCGGGAGAAGCGGAACGACGTTCCGGGTGCCGCGCGTCAGCTTGAGACAGGGGCCTTTTCTTTCCGGAGCCATTGATCCTCGCGCCCCGGAAAGTCACCTAGTGCTCCTAATTCAAAGGAGTTGCCAAGATGCTCAGATCCATCGCCACCGCCTCAGTCCTTGCCGCCGCGATCACCGCCGGGCTCGCCGGTGCCGCCGCCGCGCAGGAGGCCCAGACCCTGCGGGTGGGCATGTCGGGCGGCTATTTCCCCTTCACCTTCGTCAAGCAGGACGTGCTGCAGGGCTTCGAGGTCGACGTGATGAACGCCGTCGGCGAGGTGACCGGCCTCGACGTGGAGTTCGAGACCATGTCCTTCTCGGGTCTCGTCGGCGCGCTCGACGCGGGCCGCATCGACACGATCGCCAACCAGATCACCATCACCCCCGAGCGCGAGGCCAAGTTCGCCTTCACCCAGCCCTACGTCTACGACGGCGCGCAGGTGGTGGTGCGCAAGGGCAATGAAGAGATCACCGGCGTCGAGGACCTGCGCGGGCGCACCGTGGCGGTGAACCTCGGCTCGAACTTCGAGCAGCTGCTGCGTGAGCTGCCCTTCGCCGACGAGATCGAGATCAAGACCTACGAGTCGAACATCGCGCAGGACACCGCGCTCGGGCGCGTCGATGCCTTCGTGATGGACCGCGTCTCCTCGGCGCAGCTGATCCAGGAAAGCCCGCTGCCGCTGGCGCTGGCCGGCAAGCCCTTCTCGGAGATCCACAACGCGCTGCCCTTCCGCAAGGACGAGGCCGGGACCGCGCTGCGCGACGAGGTGGACGCGGCGCTGACCACGCTGCGCCAGAACGGCACGCTGGCCGAGATCTCGCAGAAGTGGTTCGGCACCGACATCACCAGCCCGGAGTGACGTGATGCGGGGACTGGACCTCGACTACATGCTGGGGCTGGTCCCCGTCATCCTGCGCTACGTCCCGCTGACACTCGGAATGGCGGCGGCGGGGATGGTGCTTGCGCTCATCCTCGCCTCGCTGCTGGCGGTCGAGCGGGTGTTCCGCATCCGCTGGCTCGACTGGGCGGTGGTGCTGTTCATCAGCTTCTTCCGCGGCACGCCGCTGCTGGTGCAGCTCTTCCTCTTCTACTACGGCCTGCCGCAGGTGCTGAGCTTCCTGACCAACATCAACGGCGTTACCGCCGCGATCATGGGCCTCACGCTGCACTTCTCGGCCTACATGGCCGAGACGATCCGCGCCGCCATCCTCGGCGTCGACCGCAGCCAGTGGGAGGCGGCGCAATCCATCGGCATGACCCAGCTGCAGATGATGCGGCGGATCATCCTGCCGCAGGCCTCCCGGGTCGCGGCGCCGACGCTGGTCAACTACTTCATCGACATGATCAAGGGCACCTCGCTGGCCTTCACGCTCGGCGTCACCGAGATGATGGGCGCGGCACAGAAGGAGGCGGCGGGCAGCTTCCTCTACTTCGAGGCCTTCCTCGTCGTGGCGCTGATGTACTGGGCCATGGTCGAGCTGCTGAGCCAGGGCCAGAAGCGGCTCGAGACCTATCTGAACAAGGCGTATGCACGATGATTTCCGTCCGCGGCCTCCGCAAGACCTTCGACGGCACGGCGGTGCTGGATGGCATCGACCTCGACATTGCCCCGGGCGAGCGGGTGGTGATCATCGGCCCTTCGGGGACCGGCAAGTCGACCCTGCTGCGCTGCCTCAACTTCCTCGACCAGCCCGACGCGGGGCAGATCACCATCGGGGACGTGACGCTCGACGCCGCGCATGCGACGCGGGGCCAGATCCTCGCGCTGCGCCGCCGCTCGGCCTTCGTCTTCCAGAACTACGCGCTCTTTGCCAACAAGACCGCGAAGGAAAACATCATGGAGGCGCTGGTCACCGTGCAGGGCCGCCCGCCGGCCGAGGCCGAGGCGCGCGCGCTCGAGGTGCTGGCCGAGACCGGGCTTGCCGAGAAGGCGGACAGCTACCCCGCCAGCCTTTCGGGTGGGCAGCAGCAGCGCGTCGGCATCGGCCGGGCCATGGCGATCGGCGCCGAGCTGATGCTCTTCGACGAGCCGACCTCGGCGCTTGATCCCGAATGGGTGGGCGAGGTGCTCGACCTCATGCGCCGCGTCGCCGCGCACCACCAGACCATGCTGATCGTCACCCACGAGATGCAGTTCGCCCGCGAGATCGCCGACCGGGTGATCTTCATGCACGGCGGCAAGATCGTCGAGGAGGGGCCGCCCGAGCAGGTCTTCGGCGCGCCGAAGGACGAGCGGCTGCAACGGTTCCTCAGCCGGCTGTCCTACTGAGATGCTGTGCGGGGTCGGCGTGCCGATGCCCGCGACCTTCTTCCGCAGGTGCCGCGTGCCCTTCCCATGCCGGGCAAGCGCGCGCCGTCCGGAGACGGCGGCACGGCTTGGCAACGGGCACGGGCGGAGGGTTCAGGCGGGCGCCTGATCCTGGATCAGCACCGGCGAGAAATAGGTCTTGCTGCGGCCACCGAGGGTGATCGGGTCGATCATCGACACGCAGGTCTGGTAGTGGGAGGTCTTGCGGTGCTCGTCGAGCGCCGCCTCGCTCTCGAAGATCTCGTAGACGTAGAAGTTGTTCTCGTCCGCGGGGTCGTGCAGCAGATCGAAACGCAGGTTGCCCGGCTCTTTCCGCGTGCCTTCGCAGTTCAGCGTGAAGGCCTTGAGGAAGGTGTCGCGCGTGCCCTCCTGGACCTTGATGTTGACGAGTTGGATCAGCATGACCGTGTCCTTTTTGCGTGAGATGGAAAGCCTCAGATGCCGGGCGCCTGCCACATCGAGGTGGTGGTGCCGTCAAGCACGAGCTGGCGCTGCGCGGCGTAGGCGTGGGCCCACCGCGCGCCGGCCTCGTCGTAGAGCGGGCGCAGCGCGGTGTTCGGGGTGAAGGTGCGCTCGATCCGCGTCCAGGCGCCGCCCGCCTCGGCGAGCGAGCCGAAATGCCCGGCGCCGGTGGCGGCGGCCGAGGCGCAGCCCTGCGCGGTGGCCTCGGTCACCTGCGGCGTGACCACGGTCAGCCCGGTGACGTCGGCGAGGATCTGCGACCAGTGCGCGGATTTCGCGGCGCCGCCGGCGAAGACCAGCCGCTCGGGCCGGTGGCCGGTGAGGGCGAAGACCGCCTCGAGGTTGCGGTGCGCGACGATGGCGGCATTCTCCTGAAGCGCTCGAAAGATCGCGGCGGGACCCGCCGCCGCCGCATCGAGCGAGAGGTTCAGCAGCGAGGGCGCGGCGTGGAACCAGTCGCCGTAGCGCATGACGTCGGAAAAGATCGGGATGATCCCGTGCGCGCCGGGCGGCACCGCCATCGAGTCGGCCTCGAGCGCCGCGTAGCCCTTGCCGTTGCCGAAGGCGTCGCGGAACCAGCGCATGACCGCGCCGGTGAAGAAGCTGATCGCCTCGGCCTGATTGAGACCGGCGACCATGTGCGGGTTGATGCGCAGCTTCATGCTCGGATCGGTGAGCGACAGGGGCACGTTGACCACCTGCTGCCAGAAGGTGCCGCCAAGCACCGCGCAGTCACCTTCATGCACGATGCCGAGGCCGAGCGCGCCGGTCTGGCAGTCGCCGCCGCCGGCGACGACCAGCGTGCCGGGGGCCAGCCCGGTCTCGGCCGCGGCGGCGGCATGGACCCTGCCGATGACCTCGCCGGTGGTGACGCCGCGGGGGAAGAGGTCGGTGGGCAGGCCGACGGTCTCCAGCGCTCCGGTCAGCGGCGCGCGGGTGCGGAGGTCGAGCAGGCCGGTGGTGCCGCCGTTCGAGGGCTCGAGCGTCAGCTCGCCCGAAAGCCGGTAGAGGATCCAGTCCGAGAGCATGGTGAGGCTGCGCGCTCGGTCGAGCGTCTCCGGGGCGTGGCGGCGCAGCCATGCGAGGCGGGGCAGGGCGCCGAGCGCATAGGTCTGGCCGGAGCGCGCGTAGATCTCGGCCTCGAGCCCGGGGTGCGCCTGCTTCAGCTCGCGCACCTCGTCCCCCGCGCGGGCATCGACGTTGGCGCAGGCCCAGATCTCGGCACCGCTGGCGTCATGCAGCACGAAGGCCTCGCGCATGGCGGTGGCGCTGACCGCGCGGATCTCGACGGGATCGATACCACTCGCCGCGATCACCTCGCGGCAGCAGCGCGCGAGCGCCGCCCAGTTGCCCGCGGTGTCGAAATCCATCGAGCCGGGGTAGCGCGGGTCGGTGGCGTGCCACCACTCCTGTCCCGAGGCGGCGATCTCGGCGCCGGTGTCGTCGAAGAGCACGGCGCGGCCGCTGCCGGTGCCGGCGTCGAAGGCAAGGAAATAGGGCATGGTCAGGCCTCCGCCGCGTCGAGCAGGGCGAGCGCGGTCGGCTCGTCGGTGATCAGGATGTCGAGGATCTCGCCGCGCAGGGCCGAGAGGATCGGGCCGGTCTTGCTCGGCCCGCCCGCCGCGCCGATTACCCGGTCCGAGGCGCGCAGCTGCTCGAGGTCGACGCCGACCACCCGGTCGTGCAGCGGCACGCCGATGTCCTGCCCGCGTCGGTCGTAGAAGCGGCAGAGGATGTCGCCGCGCGCGCCGCCCCGGCGCAGCGGGTCGATCTCGCCCGCCGGGATGTAGCCTTGCGTCACCACCGTCGCGCTCTCGCTGAGCCCGCCGATGCCGACCAGCTTGTAATCCGCCTCGAGCGCCTGCGCCATCAGCGCGGCGATCGACGGCTCCTGCATGAGCGCGCGCGCCAGCTCGGGCGTCGAGACCACGAGCGGCGCGGGGATGATGTTGACGTTGCGGTGCCAGTTCGCCTCGCGCATTCCCTCGACGTAGGTCTGCACGCCGCCGGTGAGGGAATAGAGGCCGATGCCGCGCTCCTGCGCCGTATGGCCGAGCATCCGGATCGAATGGGTGACGGTCTCGCCCCAGCCGACCGAGAGCGTCTCGCCGGGGGCGAGCTTCTGCATCAGGTACTGGGCGGCGGCCTGTCCGACGCGCAGGTTCACGTCCTCGACCGAGCTTTCGGGAATCACCCGGCAGTCGCTGAGCCCGAACTGCTGGCGCATCCGGGTCTCGAGCTCGAGGCAGCCCTGCTGGCGCGAGTTGATCCGCACCTGGATGAGCCCCGAGCTGCGCCCGGCATCGAGCAGGCGCGAGACCTTGATGCGCGAGATGTTGAGGATGTCGCCGACTTCGCTCTGGGTCAGCCCGTCGTTGTAATAGAGCCAGGCCACGCGCGCCATGAGGGCATCGTCGGTGTCGCTCTGGGGCTGTTCCATCATCGGACGGGTCCTTTTCCTGCGGGCTGCAAGCGAGATCATAATAGTTCTTCATCAAACATTTGAACAAGTCAACTGCCCAATTGTGCGGCAGTGCAGCGTAATAATTGCACATTTTCGGATTGACATAAGGTAACACGGCTGCACAAATGATGTGTCTGAGTGCAAATGAACATCACTGCGATGATCGACTCGCACTCCCGGCATCGGTGAGGAGGCGTCATGGAAACTGTGCTCGCGGAGTTGAAATCCGTGTCGAAAAGCTACGCGGGCGTCCCCGTGCTGAAGGGGGTCGATTTCTCGATCCGCGCCAGCGAGGTCCATGCGCTGCTGGGCGGCAACGGCGCGGGCAAGTCGACGCTGATGAAGATTCTGGCGGGGCTCGTCTCCGCCTCGGGCGGCGAGGTGCGGCTCGGCGGCGCGCCGCTGCATCCCGCGACCCCCGCGCAGGCGCAGGCCATGGGCCTCTACCTCGTGCCGCAGGAGGCGCATATCTTTCCCAACCAGTCGGTGCTCCACAACATCTGCGTCGGCATGCCGAAACCCGCCGGTGCCTACCGCGCCCGGGTCGAGGAGCTGATCGCCCAGCTTGGCGTCTCGCTGTCGCCCGATGCCAAGGCCGCGACGCTCGAGATCGCCGACCGGCAGATCGTCGAGATCCTGCGCGGGCTGCTGCGCGAGGCCAGGGTGCTGATCCTCGACGAGCCGACCTCGGCGCTGACCCCGCACGAGGTCGAGACGCTGTTCGGCCACATGCGCGCGCTGCGCGCCGAGGGGCACGGGCTGGTGTTCATTTCCCACAAGCTGCACGAGCTGCGCGCGGTCTCCGACCGGATCACCGTGCTGCGCGACGGCTACGTGGTGCTGAGCGAGCGGATGCGCGCGAGCCCCGATGCCGAGATCCTCGCCGCGATGAGCCCGGGCGTCACTGCGCTCGACGCGCGCGAGCGGCAGCGCGAGATCACCGGCGCCCCGGTGCTGGCGCTCGAGGGGCTGAGCGGCGAGGGCTTCGTGGACATCTCGCTGTCGCTGCGGGCGGGCGAGATCCTCGGGCTGACCGGCGTGGTCGGCGCCGGGCGCACGGAACTGGCCGAGACGCTGGTCGGGCTGCGCCCGCGAAGCGCCGGGCGGGTCACGCTTGCGGGCAAGGACTTCCGCGCCAAGGGACCGGGAGCCGCGGTGAAGGCTGGGATGGTGCATCTTTCCGAGGACCGCCAGCAATACGGGCTCTTCCTCGAGGCGCCGCTCTACTGGAACACCTCGTCGCTGGTGCATGACCGGCTGCCCTTCCTGCTGCGGCCCGGGCAGGAGCGCCGCCGCTTCGAGCAATACCGCGAGACGCTGGGCATCCGCTGCGCTGGCCCCGACCAGCCGGTCGGGAGCCTGTCGGGCGGCAACCAGCAGAAGGTGCTGCTGTCCAAGTGCCTCGCCGCCGCGCCGCGGGTGCTGATCCTCGACGAGCCGACGCGCGGCGTCGACGTCGGCGCGCGCAACGACATCTACCGCATCATCGAGGACCTCGCCGAGACCGGCACCGCGGTGCTGCTGATCTCGTCCGACTTCGACGAGGTGCTGCGCCTGTCGGACCGGATCGCCGTGATGGCGGGGGGTCATCTCGCGGGGGAATTGCCCGCCGGGTCCAGCACCGACGACATCGCCCAGCTTGCCTTCGAGGCCGGGGAGGCCGCCCATGCTTGAACGCATCGCCCGCGACCGAGTCGCGACGCTCTTCTTCGTCACGCTGGCCGTGCTGCTGGCCGTCGGCGCCGCCGCGCCGGGCTTCCTGTCGCCGCGCACCGCGAGCATCATCTGGTCCAATGGTCTGGTGCTGATGCTGGTGGCGCTGGGGATCTTCCCGATCATCCTCACCCGCAACATCGACGTCTCGGGCGGCTCGGTGCTGGGGCTCTCGGCGGTGACGCTGGGGCTGGCGCTGAACGCCGGAGTCGCGCTGCCGCTCGCCTGCGCCGCGGCGCTAGGCGTCGGGCTGCTGGCCGGGGCGCTCAGCGGCGCGCTGGTGGCGCTGCTCGGGGTACCCTCGATCGTGGCGACGCTCGGCACGCTCGGGCTCTTCCGCGGGGTGATGCTGATCGCGACAGGCGGCGAGTGGATCGAGGAACTGCCCGAGGCGCTGAAGGCGCTCGGCGCCAAGTCGGTCGCGGGCCTGTCGGTCATGGGGCTGGTCACCGCGGGCGTCATCGTCGCGGTCTGGCTGTTCCTGCGCTCGCGCCGGGGCGGCTGGGTCAAGGTCGTGGGCGACAACCGCGCCGCGGCGCGCCACCTCGGCCTGCCGGTGAAGCGCATCGAGTTCCTCTGCTTCGTCTGGGGCGGCGCGATGTACGCGCTGGCCGGGATCACCTTTGCCGCGCAGATCGGCTTCGTGCCGAACCAGGCGGGCAGCGGCATCGAGCTGCGCGCCATCGCCGCGCTGGTGCTCGGCGGGATCAGCCTGCTGGGCGGGGTGGGGACCGTGGCGGGCGTGGTCATCGGGGTGATCTTCTTCACCTCGATCGACACCTCGCTCGTGTTCCTCAAGATCCCCGCCTACTGGAACGACCTCATCGGCGGCGCCATGCTGCTGACCGTCCTGCTGATCGACGGCCGGCTGCGCATCGCGCTCGAGGCCCGTGACCGCGCCGCGCGCTACCGCCGCTCGAGCCACAAGATTGCCCCGCGCAGCGACCTGGAGGATGCCGCATGAAACGCCACCTGATGCGCTGGGAAGTGCTGCTCTTCGTAGTGCTGCTGGCCGAGCTCGCCATCTTCGGCATGATCAACCCGCGCTTCCTGCGGCCCTCGTCGCTGCTCTTCGGGACCTCGGACTTCGTGCAGGTGGGCATCGTCGCCGTGCCGCTCACGCTGGTGATCATCGCCGGCGGGATCGACGTGAGCTTCGCCTCGACCGTGGGGCTTGCCGCGATCACCTTCGGCATCGCCAACTTCTTCGGACTGCCGCTGCCGCTCTCGCTGCTGGTGGGCTTCGCCACCGGCGCAGCCGCGGGCCTGCTGAACGCAGTGGTGATCCGGCTCACCCGGCTGCAACCGCTGGTGGTGACGCTGGGCTCGCTCTACATGTTCTCGGGCGCGGCGACCGTGCTCTCGGGGCTGGTCGGCGCGAGTGGCTACGAGGGGATCGGCGGCTTTCCCGCCGGGTTCACCGCGCTCGGCTACGCGCAGGTGCTGGGCCTGCCGATGCCGCTCTTCGTGTTCCTGTGCTTTGCCGCGCTGCTGCTGGTCCTGCTGCACCTGACGCGCTTCGGACGGCTGGTGTTCCAGGTCGGCCAGAACGCGGATGCCGCGCGCCATTCGGGCATGCCGGTCTTTCGCGTGCAGCTGGTGACCTACGTGCTGACCGGGCTTGCCGCCGCGCTCGCGGGGCTCATGCTCTCGGCCTATTTCGGCTCGGCCCGGGTCGATCTCGGCAGCGCCACGCTCCTGCCGGCGATCACCGCGGCGGTGCTCGGCGGTGCCTCGATCTACGGCGGGCAGGGCTCGGTCCTCGGCACGATCATCGCCACGTTCATCATCGGCTACCTGCAGCAAGGCCTGCAGATGAGCGGTGTGCCCAGCCAGATTTCCAGCGCGCTGTCCGGGGCGCTGCTGGTCCTCGTAGTCGCCCTGCGCCACGGCGCAGAGCTGCTCCGGGACGTCTTACCGGTCCGCTCGCGGCAGGCTCACTGACCCCGGGCACTTGTTTCAATGGAGGAGGAAACATCATGCGTAAATCCCTGACGCTGCTTGGCACGGTTGCGGCCGGCCTGATGGCGGCCAACGTCGCGAGCGCCCAGGACATCGCCTTTATCCCGAAACTGGTCGGGGTGGGCTTTTTCACCTCGGGCGGCAACGGCGCGATGGCCATGGGCGACGAGCTTGGCGTCAACGTGACCTATGACGGCCCGACCGAACCGAGTGTCTCGGGCCAGGTGCAGTTCGTGAACAACTTCGTCAACCAGGGCTACGGCGCGATCGTGGTCTCGTCGGTGTCGCCCGACGGGCTCTGCCCCGCGCTGAAGCAGGCGATGGCCCGCGACGTTCTGGTGATGACCTGGGACAGCGACGTGAACCCCGAGTGCCGCTCCTACTACATCAACCAGGGCACGCCGGACCAGCTGGGCGGGCTGCTGGTGGACATGGCCAATGACGGCCTCGCCGGCAAGGAAAAGGCCAAGGTCGCCTTCTTCTATTCCTCGCCGACCGTGACCGACCAGAACGCCTGGGCCGAGGCCGCCAAGGCCAAGATCGCCGCCGAGCACCCGGGCTGGGAGATCGTGACCACCCAGTACGGCTACAACGACGCGCAGAAGTCGCTGCAGACCGCCGAGAGCATCCTCGGCGCCTATCCCGACCTCGACGCGATCATCGCGCCCGACGCCAACGCGCTTCCGGCAGCGGCGCAGGCGGCCGAGAACCTCGACCGCGCCGGCAAGGTGACCATCGTCGGCTTCTCGACCCCGAACGTCATGCGCCCCTACGTGAAGCGCGGCACGGTCGAGCGCTTCGGCCTCTGGGACGTGACGCAGCAGGGGGCGATCTCGGTCGCCGTGGCGGCGCATGTGCTGAAGGACGGCCCGCTCAACGTCGGCGACAGCATCGAGGTGCCGGGCATCGGCTCGGTCGAGGTCTCGCCGAACGCGGTGCAGGGTTACGCCTACGAGGCCGAGGGCAACGGCATCATCCTGCTGCCCGAGCGCACTGTCTTCAACGCCGAGAACATCGACAACTACGACTTCTGAGGCCGCTCCGGCCACAGACCACCCGGGGGCGCTTGCGGCGCCCCCGGTCCATGACAGGGAGAACCAAGATGCTGAGCCGCTGGAACGACAAGGAAGCAGAGGCCTTCGCGGCCGGGGCCGAGGCCCGTGGGGAGCCCGCCGCGCTGGGGCTGCGGGTCTATACCTCGCGGCTGATCGGGCAGGACCCGGACCTCGTGCTGCACGGCGGCGGCAACACCTCGGTGAAGATCCCCGCGGCGAACGGCACGGTGATCCACGTCAAGGGCTCGGGCTGGGACCTCGGCGACATCGAGGCGCCGGGCTTGCCTGCCATGCACCTCGCGCCGCTGCTCGCCACGCGCGACGTGCCGCGCATGTCGGATGAGGACATGGTCGCCTTCCTGCGCAGCCATCTCCTCAATCCCGCCGCGCCCAACCCCTCGGTCGAGGCGCTGCTGCACGCCTACATGCCGCATGCCTTCGTCGATCACACCCACGCCACGGCGATCCTCGTGCTGGCCGACCAGGCCGACATGGAGCCGGTGGTGCAAGAGATCTTCGGCGGACGGGTCGGCTGGGTGCCCTACGTGATGCCGGGCTACGATCTCAGCCACGCCTGCAAGGACGCGCTGGCGCGCGATCCCTCGGTCGACGGGCTCTGGCTGGCGCAGCACGGGCTCTTCACCTTCGCCGAGACCGCGCGCGAGAGCTACGAGCTGATGATCGAGTTCGTGACCATGGCCGAGGACTATCTCGAAGCGCGCGGCATCACCGTTCCGGCCCCGGAAGACACCGACCGCGCGGCGCCCGAAGTGCTCTCGCGCAACCTCGCCGAGGCGCTCGCCGCGCGCGGTGTGCTTGGCGAGGACCCGGCGCTCGACTTCCGCTCGACCCCGTCGATCCGCGCCTACCTCGGGCGCGACGACCTTCCGGAGCTTGCCCGGCGCGGCACGGTGACCCCCGACCACGTGATCCGGCTCAAGCCCTTCGGCATGCTGCTGGAAAGCGGTGCCGGTCGCGAGCAGATCGACGCCGCCCTTGACCGCTTCGCCGCCGAGTACCGCGCCTATTTCGAGCGCAACGCGCCCCACGCGGGGGAAGAGAAGATCATGCTCGACCCCTTGCCGCGCGTCATCCTCGTGCCGGGCGAGGGCATCTTCGGCGTCGGCGCGACCGTGAACGCCGCCCGCATCGCGGGAGACCTCTTCGAGCAGACCTGCCGCGTGGTGAACGCAGCCGAGGCCTACCGCCGCTTCACCCCGATCTCCGAGCGCGACCTGTTCGACATGGAGTACTGGTCGCTGGAACAGGCGAAGCTGAAGAAACAGTGAGGGATCGTTTCGCGGGCCGAAGTGCGGCCCGCGGGCACTTTCGGGATGGCATGTAATCGGACGAAGCAGGTCAAATCGCGAATTTTTCTAAAAAATTTGGCGAGATTTTCGGCTAGAATCTCGAAATATCAAATGGGAGTTTTTGCTTTTACATAATCTGGATTACGCGAGGCCACTAGCGCTCACACACACGAGTACATTCCGCCCGGTTCCGTCGCTCTGGCAAAACCTGACGTGATGGAGTAGTTCGGCCCTTCCCGCCCTGAGGCAGGGTCGATGTGATGTTCTGTTATGGGTCAACACGCCATGCGCGGCATCGGGCACCGGATCGCATTCTACAACAACCGCTGCCCTCATCCGCCGCATCCCATGCGCACTCCTGCCGAGGCATTTCGAATGTCGGCTTAACCCCAGCAGAGCCCGCTGGGACAAAACAATTCCTTTCGATTGCGGGTGCGCCGTTCCGCATCGAGAATTGGAACCGCGTCCACAACGCGCAGATGCCGCATTCGGCACTCGGGAACTTGACGTCGAGTGCCTTTGCCACCCTATTGAAACCAGCCCGGAAGCTCGCAAAGGTTTTGGACCAAACAACCAGCCATGTGCTGCCGAGCTTGCATCAACATTCGACCCGGACCGCTCGCGGGCATAGATCACGCTGGCGTAACTCGCCGATGCGGTACGACGGGCAAGAAGGCTCCGCGATCCTTGGCAAAGCTGGAGTGGCAAGATGGGTCTTCGTGCAGTCCATCTTTGGCCTTGACGCCAAACACCGCGAAGAAAAAAACCGCTATGTAACTCAGTTCAACCAATCATCGATGTTAACCGTCTGATCTGAAAACTGGAGAATTTCAATATTCGTGAATTGATCGTATCCGTCAGTTTTCGCCCCGCCAGAATGAATTATCTGATAACCATCACTCAGGTTACTAAGCTCATATTCCGATCGATTTCCGCTGAAGACCAGCGTGTCGATGCCGTTTCCACCATCTATGACGTCTGCTCCCGGGCCGCCGATGATGGTGTCCTGTCCGTCTCCACCGTCCAGATCGTCGTTTCCGTTCCCGCCATCCAGGCGATCATTACCATCCCGCCCTTCCATGTGGTCGTCACCCGCATAGCCGAACAGACGGTCATCTCCCGACCCATAGGCATAGATCCAGTCGTTCTGCATCGAACCCTTGAGAACGCTCTGCCCAGAATACGATGAGAACATGTAGACGCCCGCTTCGGTGACGCCGCGAGCGTCAAAGTTGCGGATGGTCTCTGCATTCCCGATGATCGGGATGATCGTACCTATACTATCGTTGTCTTCGACCGTGATCTCGCCACCAATCTGGGTGATATCGATCCGGGAGTAAGACGACGACCTTGCCGCGGCGCCGGAGATAAACAGGGTGTAGCCCGTTACCGACGCGGCCAAATTTGAAGGAATGGATGAGATTTCAACAGTTTGATCGAGGAACTGCAAGAACTCGATATTGGCAAACGTATCCTGCCCGTCTTTTCCTGTTCCGCCGATGTGGCTGATTTCGTAGCGCCCATCCACTGTTTGAATAGAGTACTCCGATCGATTTCCGCTGAAGACCAGCGTGTCGATGCCGTTTCCACCATCTATGACGTCTGCTCCCGGGCCGCCGATGATGGTGTCCTGTCCGTCTCCACCGTCCAGATCGTCGTTTCCGTTCCCGCCATCCAGGCGGTCATTTCCATCCCGCCCTTCCATGTGGTCGTCACCCGCATAGCCGAACAGACGGTCATCTCCCGACCCATAGGCATAGATCCAGTCGTTCTGCATCGAACCCTTGAGAACGCTCTGCCCAGAATACGATGAGAACATGTAGACGCCCGCTTCGGTGACGCCGCGAGCGTCAAAGTTGCGGATGGTCTCTGCATTCCCGATGATCGGGATGATCGTACCTATACTATCGTTGTCTTCGACCGTGATCTCGCCACCAATCTGGGTGATATCGATCCGGGAGTAAGACGACGACCTTGCCGCGGCGCCGGAGATAAACAGGGTGTAGCCCGTTACCGACGCGGCCAAATTTGAAGGAATGGATGAGATTTCAACAGTTTGATCGAGGAACTGCAAGAACTCGATATTGGCAAACGTATCCTGCCCGTCTTTTCCTGTTCCGCCGATGTGGCTGATTTCGTAGCGCCCATCCACTGTTTGAATAGAGTACTCCGATCGATTTCCGCTGAAGACCAGCGTGTCGATGCCGTTTCCACCATCTATGACGTCTGCTCCCGGGCCGCCGATGATGGTGTCCTGTCCGTCTCCACCGTCCAGATCGTCGTTTCCGTTCCCGCCATCCAGGCGGTCATTTCCATCCCGCCCTTCCATGTGGTCGTCACCCGCATAGCCGAACAGACGGTCATCTCCCGACCCATAGGCATAGATCCAGTCGTTCTGCATCGAACCCTTGAGAACGCTCTGACCAGAATACGATGAGAACATGTAGACGCCCGCTTCGGTGACGCCGCGAGCGTCAAAGTTGCGGATGGTCTCTGAATTCCCGATGATCGGGATGATCGTACCTATACTATCGTTGTCTTCGACCGAGATATCAGCACCAATCTGGGTGATATCGATCCGGGAGTAAGACGACGACCTTGCCGCGGCGCCGGAAACAAACAAGGTGTAGCTACTTACTCGTGCCGATAACATACTCACTCCACTCAACTTTATCGACGATACGTTCCTTGCTGTATCGCATTAATTGTGCAGGAGTTGAAGTGTGCAAGTTCAGAGACAATACAAAGACAACAAAAAATTTCTTGACTTTCTTTTCTGGACGACCCGCGTGTCACTGACTTCTAGTGCCACAAGATGACCCTCTAGGTTTGCGGACTTGTCTAACCAGACCTTTGACGTATCGCGAATCATTCTTCAGCCAGTTGGAGGAAAGCGTTTTCCAAGATTTCTATGATCAGATATTCCCGCGCTCCTAAGGCTCCAGACTTCGGTAACGGGGGCGTCCCAGTCAAGGGTTTTCGCGCACGTCGAATGCCCCGCCCAACCGCGGTTTTGTGCTTAGAGCCGTTGATCGGTTTCCCTGTTCGGCGGCCTTCTTTTGAGATCGACCCGGGTGCATGCTTCGGTCCGTGGTCGGAGCGGTGGCTGCCAACATGATGCTGGTTCAATGCAATTCCGGTGTGCCCATCTCGTTGGCGTGCTCGATATGGTCGGCGTCAGTCCTGAGCACGGCATCACTGGAACCGCGTCCCGTGGTGACCTCGAAGGCTCGCGATCAGGCGGGCAGCAGTCTGTAACCTGTGTCGTCAACCGGCATGAAGCACCGGCTTGTCAAAACGGAAGTCGGTGTCATCTCTCCACATCCGATGAAGGATCACGGCGATACGTCGGGCCAGCGCAACCATTGCGCGCTTGGCGCCGCGGCGGCGCGCGAGCTTCGCCGCCCAAGTTCGCAGCCATGTTGCCCGTCCGCGATGCATCATGACGGTGGCAGCCTGGCACAGCGCGTGGCGCAGGTTGACGTCGCCCGCCTTGGTGATACCGCCTGAGATGTCGCGCTCGCCAGACTGGTTGCGAGACGGCGTCAAACCGACCCACGGCCCAACTTTCTTCGAGGATGTGAAGCGACCGGGATCATCCACTGCAGATCGGTAGGTCAATGCCACGACCGCCCCAATCCCAGGCATCGACATGAGGCGCAGACAGACCGGGTCGTCATGGGCAAGTTGGCGGACATGGCGTTCATGGCTTGCCAGTTCTCGCCGCAGCGCTGCCCGCGCGTGAAGCATAGGTTCGGTTGCCGCCACCAACATTGGATTTCCTACCGCCAGTTCGCGGATCCGCTGTTCGAACCGGCCACGGGATACAGTGCCAACTTTAAGGCCAAAGTTGCGCAATAGCCCGCGAAGGACATTTCAAGCGTGATGAACCCCTTTTTGTACAGCCTTGCGAGCGGTGAGCACAGCGCGAACCTCCTGTGCGGAAACTGATTTACAGTGAACCGGTCGGAACCAGCCGAGGTGCAGAAGGCGGGCGATACCTTCGGCATCTAGGCGGTCCGTCTTGATCGGCATGGCCTTCAAGGCGCCTTTCACCTGCCGGGTTTCCATCAGCACCACAGGTTGTCCAGCCAAGGACAACCCGCGATGCAGCCATTGCGACAGCGGGCCAGCTTCGAGCCCGATGGCCACAACTTCCCCGTCCTGATCGCAGATCCAGCGTAACAGCGCCTCGGGCTCGCTGGCCATCTGCGCCTCCTCCAAGATCTTCCCGTGTTCGCTGATCAAGCAAATCGCGGTCTTCTCAAGCGACACATCCAGTCCAATAAACAGCTTCATCCCGTAGTCCTCCATGTGGATCCGATACGGGAATGGCGCCAGCTTGCCCTCGATCTTGCAACGGTAACGGGCAGGTCGCGACGCAGGCCCCTTTACGGCATCTCATTGGCAGTAGATGACAATAGCCGTGAGAGCTATGACGGACAGTGAGACATTCGGTCATTGGTCGTATCGAGTGGCAACGCGTCGCCAGTCCTTGCATCTGCCAAAAATGATCTCGATCCGGTTGCGCCGATTGTTCATACTTCGACGGCGTCTTGCGCTGTTTCCTCCCGGGGAAGCACTCCCATATCCCTTGTCTTTCAAAGTTTCCCCGGACCAGTCGGCGGCATAGCCGCGCTCCCCGGGCAGGCGATCGACATCCGACAGACTGTCGCAAAGTGCCGGTGCACCGACATAGCCCCTCAACCTCGGCTGCAGACCGCGGGTACGACAGCGCGGACTTCGTCGCCGAGTTGCGCCCGATGGTGGTCACGCCGCATGTCGCGCAGAAATCCCTGTTCACCGCCATCGAAGGCAGAACCACCCGGCGCCCCGGCGACGCCAAGTCACAGCGGCGTCGGAAGAAAATCGAAGCACCTTTCGGCTGGGTCAAGACCATCGGAGGCATGAGGCAGATCCGGTAGCGCGGCATCGAGCGCGTGCGCGCCCGCTTTACCCTCGCGACGGCGGCCTGCAATTTGGCGAGGCTGCCGAAACTGCTCGCCACCTGATGAAACAGCGGCCTTCCCCCGCATAGAGCCGGTCAAACTCGGCATCCAGTCAGTGCAGTGCAGGGCTCACAACGGCCCTTTTCTCCGAAATGGGCCTTGCGCCGGAATGCGGTCTGCTCATCAGCGAACCTGTTCTCCCGCACCTGGACACTTGGCAGCTGCAAGGTTCATGTCCGAAATTTCGCAATCGTTTGGGGTAGGTCTCAATATTGGAATCCCGACGCCCATCAGATTACGGAGTTGGCCAAGGGAAATGGTCCGCCCCGCGCTCAGCCCCGCTCGCTTCGCAGTGCGGACAGTGCCGCGTCGCGCAGGCCCACCGCATCCATGCCCGAGCGCAGCATGTCGACCCGTGCCTGCTGCGGCGCCGGCGTGCGGGTGCCGCCGGGCGTGGCGTGCAGCCCGGTCGAGAAATCCATACCGGAGCCCGGCAGGGTATCTATTTCCAGCCGCGCCTCGAGGAGGCGGATATATCGGATCAACTCCTCCTTGCTGCTTTTCTCCGAAATGACCGGAATATTGTTGATGGTCTGGTGTTGCATGACACGTCCCTACTCGTACACCGGCAGAGATCGACAAAATTTGTCCAAGGTCAATCGGATGGGTCTCAGGAGACGGGCATTCCGCCACGGAAGATATCCTTTTGGGGCGGCTCTTATCCAGAAATGCTCCCCCGTCTCGGTTCTCGAAATCCGCACAAAAATTCACAATTGATGGCAAGGTGCGCAGCAAACAAACAGCGTGCCGAATGCCTTGTAGATTTCGCCCAAACTCCCGGAAACCAATATCTCACGGCAGGTTCTCGCTGAAATAGATATCCAGCTTCAACGGCCGCTGCACCGGCACGGGGTCGGACAGGCAGGCAATGGCGCGCGAGATCAGCATGTCCGGGTCCTGGTCGAAGATCGCGTCCATGGTCCCCTCGAGCACCGCGCGGCGCGTGTCCGGCGTCAGACCGTGGCCGATGAAGATCACCTCCTGCCGGTCCTGCTCGCGCAACGCCCGGGTGATCCCGCCCGAGGAGCCGCCGACGTTGTAGATGCCGACGAGGTCCGGCACCTGCTCGAGCAGCGCCAGCGTGTGTCGGTAGTTCTCGGCGGCGTCGTCGTGGCCCTCGCGCATCCCGACGATGCGCAGCTGCGGGAAAAGCTCCTCCTGGATGCTGAGGAACCCGGCCTCGCGCTCAGAGTGGGCGCGGTAGTGGCGCGAGCCCGCGACCAGCGCCACCGCCCCTTCCCTGCCGCCCGAAAGCCGGCCGATCAGCAGCCCGGCGGTGCGCCCCACGGCGCGGTTGTCGAGCCCCACGTGCGGGATGCCCGGCACGCTGCCGAGGTCCGAGACGATCGACACCAGCCGCGTGCCACCTGCCACCACCTCGGCCGCCGCCTCGCGCACCACCGGGTGCTCGATGGCGAAGAAGGCGATGCCGTCAGCCCAGCCGGCGTTGCGCCGCAGCGCCTCGGCCAGCGCCTGCGCGCTGAAGCTCTCGATGAAGTAGCAGCGCAGCACCGGCCCCGCCTGCCCTGCGCTGTCGAGCCGCGCGCGCAGCCGGTCGCCGAGCAGCCGTAGGTAGGGGTTAGACCCCGCGGGCAGCAGCACGACGATGTTGAGCGGCCGCTCGACCCCCAGCAGCGCCTCCTCGCGCTCGCTGAGGAAGCCAAGCTCGCGCGCCGCCTCCAGCACGCGCTGGCGGGTGCGCTCCTTCACCCCCTTGCGCCGGTTCAGCACCCGGTCGACCGTGGCCAGCGACACCCCGGCCCGTGCCGCCACGTCGGCCTGCTGCGGCCTGTCCACCGCCGGACTTTCCACGTCCTTTCCCATCAGGACACCTCAAAACCCATCATCTTATTTGCTTTGACGAATGCTGATCCGAAACAGTAGCTTTCGTCAATACCCTCGTAAAAGCAGAGATGGCGCGGGAGGCACCGCGCAAGACACCTCAGAACGCATCAAATTTCTAGGGAGGAGACCCGATGCAACGACCCAATGGCCTCACGCGCCGCACCCTGCTGCTCACCGGCGCGGGCGCGCTCGCCGCGCCCTTCATTGCGCGCCCGGCCTTCGCCGCCACCACCCTGCGCTACGGCCACAACAACGAGGTCGCCTCGGTCGCCGGTGCGCAGGCCGACTGGTTCGCCGAGGCACTCGGCCAGACCTCCGGCGGCGAGATCGCCGTGCAGGTCTTCCCGAACAGCCAGCTGGGCAAGCTGCAGGAACTGGCCGAGGCGGTCTCGCTCGGCACCATCGCCTTCTCGCACAACACCGCCGGCGCGCTCGGCTCGCTCTACCAGCCCTTCGCCGCGCTCGACACGCCGTACCTCTACCGCGACGTCGACCACCTGATGAAGGTGACCGACGTGGAAGGCCCGGTGATGCAGGAGCTGAACGAGGGCCTGATCGCCGCCGCCAACGTGCGCGTCATCTACGCGCATTACTTCGGCCGCCGGAACCTGACCTGCAACAAGGCCATCATGTCCCCGGCAGACCTCGCCGGCGTGAAGATCCGCGCCGTGCCCTTCCCGATCTACACCACCGCCGTCGAGGGCATGGGCGCCGTCGCCGTGCCGGTCGACTGGTCCGAGGTGCCGACCGCGCTCGCCACCGGCGTCGTGCAGGGGCAGGAAAACCCGGTCAACGTGGTGCTCAACGTCAAGCTCTACGAGGTGCAGTCGCACCTCATGCTGACGGGGCACATGTCGAACGCCGAGGTCGTCGTGATGAACGAGGACACCTGGCAGGGCATGTCCGGCGCCGAGCAGGACGCGGTTCGCGAGGCCGCGCTGCAGACCCGCGAAAAGGCCACCAAGGCGATCCTCGACAACGAGGAAGCCGAGACCCAGAAGCTGCGCGATCTCGGCATGACCGTGATCGGCGAGGCCGACGGGCTCGACCTCGAGGCCTTCCGCGCCTCGGTCTCCAAGCTGGTCGAAGAACGCTTCGGCGGCGAATACGGCGATCTCTACGCCAAGATCGCGGCGGTCGCCTGATGCCGGGCACGTCCCCGAACGCAACCCCGGGCCGCGCGATCCTCGCGCGGCTCACCGATGCGGGCATCTGGCTCGGCATGGCGCTCTTGGCGCTGATGGCCGTTCTGGTGGTGCTGCAGGTGGCGGCGCGCAACTTCATGGACCTCGGCCTGCCCTGGGCCGACGAGCTGGCGCGCTTTGCCTGCATCGGCCTCGTCTTCGTCACCGTCCCGGCGCTGGCCGGGCGGCAGGTGATGGTCGCGGTGACCATGCTGCCCGACATGGCGCCGCCGAAGCTGCGCGCGCTGATGATCCTGCTCGCCGACCTCGCCACGCTCGCCTTCGCGGCGCTGATGCTCTGGAGCTTCGCCGAGTTCCTGCCGCGCGCCGGCAAGTTCCTGACCCCCGCGCTGCGCGTGCCGAACTGGGTCTACTACAGCCTCGCGCTCACCGGCAGCCTCTTCCTCTGCGCCGTCGCGCTGCACCGTGTCTACGGCGCCCTGCGCCGCCGCGACCCCTCCGCCGCCTTCCACGACTACCGCGACGAGACCGGACAACCCACATGAGCCTGATTCTCCTGAGCCTTTTCGCCGTGCTGCTTGCACTCGGCGCGCCGATCGCCGTGTGCCTTGGCCTCTCCGCCGCCGTGGTCATTGTGCTGGAGGGCCTGCCGGTCTCGGTGCTGGCGCAGCGCAGCCTCAACGCGCTCGACAGCTCTCCGCTGCTGGCCGTGCCGCTCTTCATCTTCGCCGCCGCGCTGCTGAATGCCACGGGCGTCACGACCCACCTCTTCGACCTCGTGCGGATGCTTTTCGGCCGCATCCGCGGCGCCGTGGCGCAGGTGAGCGTCTTTGTCTCGCTGATCTTCTCGGGCGTCTCTGGCGCGGCGCTGGCCGACATCGGCGCGCTCGGCGCGATCCAGATCAACCAGATGACCGCGCAGGGCTACCGCAAGGATTTCGCTGCCGGTCTCACCGTCGCAGCCGCCACCATCGGCCCGATCTTCCCGCCCTCAATCCCGATCATCATCTACGCCTCGGTCGCCAACGTCTCGGCGGTGAAGCTGCTGCTGGCGGGGATCATCCCGGCGCTGCTGCTGACCGCGTTGCTCATGGCGCAGGTGGCGGTCATCGCCCGGGTCAAGGGCCTGCCCCGCGACGAGGTCAGCGCGAAACCGCGCGAGATCGCGCAGAAGGCGGTCATCTCCTTCCCCGCGCTGATGGCCCCGGTGCTGCTGATCGGCGGGCTGATGAGCGGCTATTTCGGCCCCACCGAGGTCGCCGGGGTCACCGTCGCCTACGCGCTCTTCATCGGCTTCGCCATCTACCGCAGCCTCACCGGCCGCGCGGTGATCGGCGCCCTGCGCGAGACCGTCGAGGCCACCGCCAACATCCTCTTCGTCGTCGCCACCGCCGCGCTCTTTGCCTGGGTGCTGACGCTCGACCAGGTGCCGATGAAGGTCTCGGCGCTGCTGCTCGGCGTGTCGGACAACCCGCTGGTGCTGCTGCTGCTCGTGAACATCCTGCTGCTGATCGTCGGCATGGCGCTGGAAAGCATCGCGGCGATCCTGATCATCGCGCCGATCGTGGCGCCCGCGCTCACCGCCGCCGGGGTCGATCCGCTGCAGCTCGGCATCGTCTTCGTGCTGAACCTGATGATCGGCCTGCTGACCCCGCCCGTGGGCATGAGCCTCTACATGATCTCGATCATCGCGCGCATGCCGATCACCCAGGTGATCGTCGGGGTGATGCCCTTCTTCATCCCGCTGCTTCTTTCCCTGCTCGTGGTCTCCGCCGTGCCGGCGCTGTCCACGTGGCTTCCCGAATTCCTGATGAACTGAGGTTCCCCATGAGCACCCTTCTTGGCCCCATCCGCCAGCTCGGCTACGTCGTCGACGACATCGAGGCGGGCATGAAATACTGGTCCGAGACCATGGGCGTCGGCCCCTGGTTCTACAATCCGCAGGTGCCGATCGAGGATTACCAGTACGACGGCCAGAGCTACCAGCCGCACAACTCCGTCGCGCTGGCCAACTCCGGCGCCATGCAGGTCGAGCTGATCCAGACCCGCAACGACGTGCCCTCGATGTACCGCGACTACATGCAGAAGGGCCTGCGCGGGCTGCAGCACGTGGCCTTCTGGACCAAGGATTACGACGCCGATCTGCAGATGATGCTGGACAAGGGCTTCACGCTGAAGATGTCGGGCTGCGTCGGCAAGAACGGCCGCTTCGCCTATTTCGCCGAGGAGCACCACCCGGGCACCTGCATCGAGCTGTCCGAGGTTCTCGGGCCCAAGGGCACCATGTTCGACATGATCCGCGAGGCCTCCGAGGGCTGGGACGGGTCGGACCCCGTGCGCCCCTTCCCGGACCTCTCGAAGCTCTGAGACCGGCCATGGACAGGATCATCGCCGACTACCTGCTGGAGTCCCCCTACCCGCTCGCCGAGGTGGCGGCGATGATGGCGGGCGAGCAGAGCTCGGGCACCTTCGTGCGCGTCGCCGGGGAGACCGACGAGCTGCGCGCCCGCGCCGCCGCCGAGGTGCTCTCGATCGAGGAACTGGAGAGCGTGGAAGCCCCCACGCTCCACTCCGCCTATGTCGCCCGCAAGCTGCCCACGGGCCCCTATCGCCGGGCTCGGGTACGCATCGCCTACCCCGCCGCCAACATCGGGCGGAACCTGCCGACGCTGGCGGCGACGGTCTCGGGCAACCTCTACGACATCGGCGAGATCACCGGGCTGAAGCTGCTGTCGCTGGAGTTCCCGGCTGCGTACCGGGCGCGTTTCCACCTGCCCGCGCAGGGTATCGCGGGCACCCGCGACAGCCTCGGCGTCCACGGCACGCCGGTCTTCGGCACGATCATCAAGCCCAACGTCGGCATGCGCCCCGAGGAGATCGCGGCGCTGGTGGACCAGCTCTGCGCCGCCGGGGTGGACTTTATCAAGGATGACGAGGTCTGCGCCGACCCCGACATCGCCCCGCTCGCGCTGCGCGTGCCCGCCGTCATGGCGGTGATCCGCAAGTGGCAGGACAAGACCGGGCGCAAGGTGATGATGGCCTTCAACATCACCGACGAGACCGACGCCATGCGCCGCCATTCCGACCTCGTCGCCGAGGAAGGCGGCTCCTGCGTCATGGCCAGCCTCAACTGGTGCGGCCTCTCGGGCATGGAGAGCCTGCGCGCCCACACGCCGCTCGCCATCCACGCGCACCGCAACGGCTTCGGCGCGATGAGCCGTCACCCGCTGCTCGGCATGGGCTTCCAGGCCTATCACGCGCTCTACCGGCTTGCCGGGATCGACCACATGCATGTCCATGGCATCGGCGGCAAGTTCGTCGACACCGCCGAGGAGGTGACCGAGGCCGCGCGCGCCTGCCTCGCGCCGCTCTGCGACGGCGGCCCAGACGACCGGGTCATGCCTGCCTTCTCTTCCGGTCAATGGGCCGGGACGCTGCCGCAGACGCTCGAGGCGGCGCAGTCGCCCGACCTCATGTTCATGTGCGGCGGCGGCATCCTCGCCCATCCGCAGGGACCGGCAGCGGGCGTCGCCTCGCTGCGCGAGGCCTACGAGGTGCTGCAGGAGGGCCGTTCGCTTGCCGAGGGCGCGGCCACCCGTCCGGCTCTGGCCGCCGCGCTCGACTTCTTCGGAAAGCGCTGACATGGGGGCGCGGATCGTCTTCGTCGGCGACGATTTCACCGGCGCTTCGGACAGCCTCGCCACCTATGCCAGCGCCGGGCTGCGCGCGCGCATGGTGGTGGGAGGCGGCGCGGAGGGCGGCCTCGACGTGCTCGGCCTGCCCACCGACCTGCGTTCGCTGCCGCCCGGGCGGGCGCGGGCCGACATCGCCGCGCTCTGGCCGCGCATCGCCGCCGAGGCGCCGGAGGTGCTGCACCTCAAGGTCTGCTCGACCTTCGATTCCGCGCCCGATGTGGGCTCGATCGGCGCCGTGGCGCAGGAGCTGATCGCCCGCTTCGCCCCCGACGTGGTGGCGGTGATCGGTGGCCAGCCCAGCCTCGGGCGCCACTGCGTCTTCGGAACGCTCTTCGCCCGCGGCCCCGACGGCGCGACGCACCGCATCGACCGCCACCCGGTGATGAGCCGCCACCCGGTCACCCCGATGCACGAGGCCGACCTGCGCCTGCACCTTGCCGCGCAGGGGCTGACGGGTCTGGCGCTGGTCGGCTTCCCCGACCTCGCCGACCCGCAGGCGGTAGCAGAGACGCTGCGCGCCGGCCCCGCGCTGGTCGACGTCACCCGGCCCGAGGATTTGCCACTGATCGCCGAGGCGCTGCGCCTCGCGGGAGGACGGCAGCTGCTCATCGGCGCAAGCTCGGTGGCCGAGATCCTCGGGCAGGGCGCCGCGCAGGGAGAGCCCGAGCCCGCCTGCCCCGCCCCGGCGTCGGACAACCTGCTGCTCTTTGCCGGCAGCCGCTCCTCCACCACCGCCGCGCAGGTCGCGGCGGCAAATCGCTACACCTCTCTCGCCCTCACCCCCGACGCACTGCGGACGGGAAGCCTGATCGAGCCCGCCGCCGAGCTGCTGCGCTCCGGCACGCCGACGCTGGTGCACCTGCTGCCCGACGCCGACTACGCGCTGGCCCCCGACGCGCTGGCCGACCGCTGCGCGGATTACGTCGCCGCCGTGCTCGACCGGGCCGAGGTCGGCCACCTCGGGCTTGCGGGGGGTGACACGTCGAGCCGGATCTGCGTCCGGCTCGGCTTCGACACGTTGGCCTTCGAGCGCAGGCTCGGCCCCGGCATCTGCATCTGCACCGCCCGCCACCCCGATCCGCGCCGCGACCGGATGCGGGTGATGCTGAAGGGCGGGCAGATGGGCGCGCCGGATCTCTTCGACCGCTTCGCCGAGGTCTAGGACAGAGCACTCGCCCATTGCCCACCGCTGCACGGAAGGGATTGCAACCGGCCCGCGTCGCGTCGTACCCCGGGCCGACGTCGGATCGCAGAGGGAAACGCGCGGGTGCTGCAGCTCAGGAATGTCTCGGTGAAGCTTGGCGGCGCGCTCGCGCTGCGCCGGATCTCGCTGAGCGCAAGCGAGCGGCGCATCGGCGTCGTCGGGCGCAACGGCTCGGGCAAGACGACGCTCGCCCGGGTCATCGCCGGGCTGCAGGTCCCCGACGAGGGCAGCGCCGAGCTTGGCGGCCGCGACATGGCGCGCGACCGCAAGGCGGCGCTGCGCTCGGTCGGCATCCTCTTCCAGAACCCCGACCACCAGATCATCTTCCCCACCGTCGAGGAAGAGATCGCCTTCGGCCTCGTGCAGCTTGGCCGGAGCCGCGCCGAGGCGGCGGCGGAGGTGCAGGACATCCTCGCGCGCTTCGGCAAGACCCATTGGGCCGGGGCCGCGACCCACGGGCTGTCGCAGGGGCAGAAGCAGTTGGTCTGCCTGATGGCAGTGCTGGCGATGCGCCCGGCGCTGGTGGTGCTCGACGAGCCCTATTCAGGGCTCGACATCCCCACCCGCATGCAGCTCATGCGTTACGTCGACGAGGTCGAGGCGCGGATCCTGCACATCACCCACGACCCCGAGAGCGTGCGCCACTACGACCGGGTGATCTGGATCGACGAGGGGAGCCTGCGCGCCGATGGTCCGGCGGGCGAGGTGCTGCACCAGTTCGAGGCGCAGATGCGCCTCTGGGGAGGGCGCGATGATCTCTCTGACCTCGCCGGTTGAGACCTGGGCCCACCGGGTACCGGCGGGCGTCAAGCTCGCGGCGCTGTCGCTGGCCACCGTCGGGCTCTTCACCCTGCAGCAGCCCTGGAGCCTCGCGCTCGCGCTCGCCGCGGTGATCGCGCTGGTGCTGAGCGGCGGGCTGCGCTTCGCGACCGAGGCCGCGCGCAGCCTGCGCATCCTCGTGCCGTTCCTTGCGCTGATCGCGGTCTGGCACGCGGCGACGGGACAGGTGGCCGAGGGCATCGCCGTGGCGCTGCGGCTGATGGCGGCGCTGGGTCTGGCGAATTTCGTCACCATGACCACGCGCCTGACCGACATGGTCGCCGTCGCGAGCTTCCTGTTGGCGCCGCTGCGCCGCTTCGGCCTCTCGACCCGCGCGCTGGAACTCTCGGTCGCGCTGGTGGTGCGCTTCACCCCCTCGATCGCCCGCAAGGGAGGCCTGCTGACCGAGGCCTGGCGCGCCCGCTCTGCCCGCCGCGCCGGCTGGCAGGTCGTGATGCCCCTTGCGGCGCTGGCCATCGATGATGCAGAACATGTCGCCGAGGCGCTGCGCGCCCGGGGCGGTCTCGAGCCGCCCGAAGCTACCCGATAGGAGGACCCGCCAATGGAACGCACTCTCACCCTCGTCGCGCTCTTTGCCGCGCTCATCGCCGGGCTCGGGCTGATCCCGAAGTTCACCCTGGCCTTCGGCGTGCCGATCACCGCGCAGACGCTCGGCGTGATGCTCGCCGGCACGGTCCTCGGCGCCAAGCGCGGCGCGCTGGCCTGCCTGCTCTTCGTCGCGCTGGTCGCGCTCGGCCTGCCGCTGCTGGCCGGGGGCCGCGGCGGTCTCGGCGTCTTTGCCTCGCCCACCGTCGGCTTCCTCGTCGGCTGGCCCTTCGCCGCCTTCGTCACCGGCTTCATCGTCGAGCGCTGGAGGGGCAACCTCGCGCTGGTCGGCTCTGTGGCCTCGGTGATCGGCGGCATCCTCGTGCTCTACGTCTTCGGCGTCATCGGCATGTCGCTCACCCTCGGCAAGTCGATCCCCGAGGCGACGCTGCTGGTCACCGCCTTCATCCCCGGCGACGTGATCAAGGCGGTTCTGGCCGGGCTCATCACCTCGGCCCTCGCCCGCACCCGCCCCGCGAGCGTGCTCTCGCGCGGGTGATCCCGGTATGAGCCTGACGCCGGCGGAAGAGCTGCTGCACGCCCGCCGCTCCGCCCGCGCCTTCCTGCCCGACCCCGTGCCGCGCGCCGATCTCGAGCGGATCCTGCGGGCGGCACGCTCGGCGCCGAGCGGCGCCAACCTGCAGCCCGGCCGCTTCCACGCCCTTGCCGGCGCGCCGCTGGCCGGGCTGAGCGCCGCGCTGGTCGCGGCGGTCGAGGAAGGCCGCCCGCAGGTCGACGAGTATTCCTACTTCCCGAGCCCCATGCCGCCCGAGCTGAAGGCCAAGCAGCGCGCCGCCGGTTACGCGCTTTACGCCGCGCTGGGGATCGAGCGGCGCGACCTCGACGGCAGGCGCGCGCAGTTCACCCGCAACTACGGGTTCTTTGCAGCCCCGGTCGGCATCGTCGTCACCATCCGCCCGGACATGGGCAAGGGCTGCTTCATGGATCTCGGCATGGCGCTGATGGCGCTGATGGTCGCGGCGCAGGGCATGGGCTACGCGACCTGCGGCATCGGCGCTTTGGCGAACCATGCCGACGTCGCCCACGCCCATCTCGGCCTCGGCGCGGACGAGATGGTGGTCTGCGGCATGGCGCTTGGCCGCGCCGATCCCTCGGCGCCCGAGAACGCGGTGGAGACCGCCCGCGACGCCCTCGAGGACTTCGCCACGCTACGCGGCTTCAGCTAGAGAGCAGCACCGCCGTCCCGAGCCCGCCCGCCGCGGCGATGGCGGCGATCCCGACCCCGCCCCGCGCCCGCAGTTCATGCACCAGCCGGACCGCGTTGATCGCGCCCGAGGCTCCGACCGGATGGCCGCGCGCCAGCCCGCCGCCGCCGGGGTTGACGATGGCCGGATCGAGCCCCGCGCCGCGCAGGCAGGCGATGGCCTGCACGGCATAGGCCTCCATGATCTCGGCGACACTCAGATCCGCCGCCGTCAGCCCCTGACGCTCCAGCAGCGTCCGGATCGCCGCGACCGGGGCGAGCCCCGGCATGTCGGGCCGCCCGCCCAGCGTGAGCCCGCCCCGGTAGCGCAGCCCCTCCCGCCCGAGCCGCGCCGCGACCCGCTCCGAGACGAGGATGCAGATCGCCGCCCCGTCCGCGGCGACGGCAGCATTGGCCGCGGTGATCGCCCCCGAGAGCACCGGCGCGCGGGCCGCGAGCGGCGGCGAGAGCACCCGGGTGAAGACGTCGCGCCCGAGCCCCGCCAGCGGCACGATCTCACCCGAGAGATCGGCGGCCAGCGCCTTGGCGTGGCTGTCGATGGCCCAGGCATCCTGCTCGACGCGCGGGATGCCGCCTTCCGCGCCGAGCGCATCGGCGGCCGCGTCCATCTCGGGGTCGAGTTCGGGCCAGGGGGTGAAGGGCGGACGGTCATAGGCGGCGGGCGGCCCGCCCTCCGGGTCGGTGCGCAGGCGCAAGGGGCGGCGCGAGTAGGATTCCACCCCGCCCGCCGCCACGATCTCGGCCTGCCCCGAGGCGATCATCGCCGCGGCGACCACCAGCGCGTCGAGCCCGCCGCAGCACTGCCGGTCGAGGGTGAGCCCGCCCACCCGCTCGGGCAGTCCCGCCGCCAGCGCCACCAGCCGTGCCGGGTTGCCCCCCGCGCCGAGCGCATTGCCGAGCACCAGCTCGTCCACCGCCTCGGGCGCCAGTCCCGCCGCCGCGACGGCGGCGCGCAGCACCGGGGCGCCGAGCGCGGGGAGTTCCAGCCGCGACAACGCGCCGCCGCGCGGTGCGACGGGCGAGCGCAGCGCCGCGAGGAGGCGCACGCCGCTCATTCCCCCGCCTCCAGCCGAGCCGCGATCTGGCGCAGGTCGGGCTTGCCTGAGGCGGTCAGCGGGAAGTCCGCGAGGCCGATCACCCGCCGCGGCGCCGCGAGCGGCCCGAAGGCACCGCGGCAGAGCGCCAACAGGCGCTCGGCAGTGTCGCCATCGCAGGGCCCCGCGATCACCGCCACGAGGTGCACCCCGCGCCGCGGATCCGCGCGCGGCATCACGGCGCAATGGCGCACGCCGGGCTCGGCCAGCAGCAGCGCCTCGATATCCTCGGGAAAGACGTTCCGGTCGGCGATGGTCACCATCCGGCTGCGCCGCCCGGCGACGGCCAGGCAGCCCTCACCATCGAGCCGCCCCATCTCGCCCACGGTGACGAACCCGTCCCGCCAGCGCGTGTCGGCGCTGCTGCCCTCGGCATAACCCTCGAAGAGATAGGGGCTGCGCACCCAGATCTCGCCGACCTCGCCCGCGGGCGCGTCGATGCGGATCTCGACCCCGGGATAGGCGCGGCCCACCGCCCCCTCGGGCGTTCCGGCATCGCCCCAGGCGATGAAGCTGGTCTCGGCGGCGCCGTAGAACTCCCGCAAAGCGGCGTTGGGGCAGAGCTGCGCGATCCGTGCGCGAAGACCCTCGGGCATCCGCCCGCCGCCGCAAAGGATGTGCCGCAGGTCCGGCAGCGCCTGTCCCGCCTCGCAGAGCAGACGCAGCTGGGTCGGCGTGGCGTAGAGCAGCGTGGCCCCCGCGTCGCGCAGCGCCTCGGCCTGCCGCGCCGGGCGCTGCGCGTGGAGGCAAAGGAGATCCGCGCCAAGCCAGGCCGCCTCGGCGATGGCGTAGAGCGCCAGCGAATGTACCGGCGCGCCGAGAACCCCGTAGACATCCGCCGGGGTGACGCCCAGCACCTCGGCATTCACCCGGAAGCTGGCGATCCACGAGCCATGCGTGCGCCGGATCGCCTTTGCCCCGCCGGTGGTGCCGGACGAGCGGCTCTGCAGGATACCCTGCTCCTCCGGCAGCCGCGCGAGCCCCGTCTCCCCGATGGTGAAGCCCGCGCCGTCGCGCAGTGCGGCGCAGAGCGCGTCGAGCACGTCATCCGGGGTTTGCGGTTCCAGCAGGCGGCACGCGGGGTGCCAGTGAAAGAGGCTGTCGCTCACGCCGTGGGTCCTTCGGATTGCGCAGGTCCCCGGCCTTTTCGCCGATGCGGGCGCCGGACGCAAAGCCTGACTGCGCCGCCGCGCAGATGGGCGGCGCCGCGCGGGCCCGGAGGGCGGGACCGCCTCCGGCGGGCGTATTTGGAAAGAGAAGAAGACGGGGGCGCGGCGGCGCGGCTGAGCCCGGTCGGAAATGAAGAAGGGGCCGGAAAGACCGGCCCCTCTTCGTTGCGGTCCTGCCGCGCGTCAGTGGTTGGCGGAGGCGTTGCGCACCGCGGCGACCTCGGCGGCGCTCACCGGGCCGCCATCGTTGCCCCAGGCCTGGCGCAGCCAGGTCGCGAGCTCGGCGACTTCCTCGTCCGACAGGCGGTCCCTGTAGCCCTGCATGCGCAGAGTCATCGGGCGCTTGGCGGTGCTCGGCACCTCGGCGCCGTCCAGGATCACCGAGATCAGCGGGCCCGTTTCCGAGCCGGTCACCAGGTGGTTGCCCTGCAGCTCGGGGAAGATCTCGGGCGCGCCCTTGCCGGTGGCGAAGTGGCAGCCGATGCAGCTGTCGCTGTAGAGCCGCGCGCCAAGCGGCATGTCCGGGCTGGCCTCGGTCAGCAGCGTCGCGGTCGCCTCGCCGGCAGCATCCGCACCCGGCACCTCGATCGCGCCGGTGCCATTGGCAGCGAAGCTCTCGGGCACCTCGACCGTTGCCCCGTCCATGCCCTTGAGGAAGGCGGCCATGGCGAGGTTGTCCTCGTCGGTCAGGTACTGCAGCGAGTGCTCGACCACGAGACCCATCTCGCCATTGGCGGCGGAGTGGATGTTGCGGCCGGTGGCGAGGTAGGCGGCGAGTTCGCCGACCGACCACTGCTGCGGGGCCGAGCCCTCGCCGCGCAGGGCGGGCGCGTTCCAGCCGTCGATGACGCCGCCGGTGAGGAAGGCGTCATCCGCCGCGGTCACCCCGTCCTGCGCCATGAAGGGCGTGCGCGGGCTGTGGCAGGCGGCGCAGTGGCCGGGCCCCTCGACGAGGTACTGGCCGCGGTCCTGCAGCCCGGAGGTGCCGACCGGGTTGAAGCCGGCGTCATGGGTCAGCGCCAGCCAGTTCCACGCCCGGATGCCGAAGCGCAGGTTGAAGGGGAAGCTCAGGCGGGTGTCCTGCACCTCGTTCTTCACCGGCGCCACCTCGGCCATGAGGTAGTCGTAGAGGGCACGGATGTCCTCTTCCTTCATCAGGCGGTAGTTCTCGTAGGGCATGGCCGGGTAGAGATGCGTGCCGCCCTTGGCGATGCCGTCGACCATGGCGGCGCGGAACTCGTCATAACTCCAGTCGCCGATGCCGGTCTCGGGATCGGGAGTGATGTTGGTGGACCAGATGGTACCCATGGGCGAGGCGATGGCACGGCCGCCGGCCAGCGGCTCGCCGCCTTCGGCGGTGTGGCAGGCCACGCAGTCCGAGGCGTGCATGACGTATTCGCCCTGCCCCGGTTCCGGCTGCCAGTCGGCGGCCAGCTGCTGCGCCGGCTTGCTGAGCTGCACCGGCACGAAGATGAAGGCCAGGAGGGCGATCACGCCCAGCACGGCCAGGCCGCCGAGGATGCGGAGGAAAGTTCTCATTTACCTGCTCCTCAGACCAGCGGACGGGGGTTCGAGAGGTACTGCGTGCGGATCGCGTGCACCGTGTGATAGGCCAGACCGCCGACAAGCCCGGTCGGGTTGTACTGGGTGTTCTGCACGAAGTTGCCCGCGCCCATGGCGAAGACGTTGTGCGCCTTGAAGGTCTGCGAGTAGCGGTTGACCGCGCCCTCGCGGGCGTTCTCGGCCATGATGTGCCCGCCGGTGTTGTGCGTCGTCTGGTAGGGTCGCACGTCGTACATCGCGCCCACGTCCTTGAAGCCCGGCTGCATGAGGTCGGGGTTCATCGAGGCGGCGACCGGCTCCATCTTGCGCTTCATGAACTGGTTCATCTTCAGGTCGTTTTCCTGCCAGTTGAACGTCATGCGCATGAGCGGCCGGCCGTGGCGGTCGGTGTAGGTCGGGTCAAGGTCGAGGTGGTTGTTCGCATAGGACATGTGCGAGCCATGCGAGCCGATCGACATGGCATGGCCGTACCATTCGCCGATGCCCTGCTTCCAGCCCGCGCCCCAGCTCGGCGTGCCCTTCGGCAGCGGCATGCTGCGGATCGGCTGGCCGTTGAAGGTGCCCGCGCGCCAATAGGCGCCGCCGATGAAGCCCTCGGCGCCGAAGTCGTTCTGCGCGACCGAGAAATCGTCGATGCAGATGCCGTTGGCGCCGTGGCCGACGAACGGGTTGAAGTTGTCCTCCTTGAAGAACATCGTGATGCCGCCGTTCATCTGGTAGGCGTAGTTCTTGCCCAGCGTGCCCTCGCCCGTCAGCGGGTTGTAGGCCTCGCCGAGACCCGAGAGCAGCATCAGGTGCACGTTGTTGAGCTGGTAGCTCGACAGGATCACGATGTCGGCGGGCTGGAACACCTCCTCGCCGGCTTCCTCGTCCCAGTAGGTGACGCCGGTCGCGGTCTTGCCGTCGGCGGCCAGTTCCACCCGCAGCACCTCCGAGCGGGTGCGGTACTCGAAGTTCGGCATCCGCTTCAGCGCGCCGAGGATCGCCGTCTGCGGCGAGGCCTTGGAATACTGGTAGCAGCCGAAGCGCTCGCAGAAGCCGCAGAAGTTGCACGGGCCCATCTGCATGCCGTAGGGGTTCACGTAGGCGGTCGAGGCGATGCCCGCGGGGGCCTCGAACGGGTGGTAGCCCATGGCGGTGCAGGCGTCGCGGAACTTCGACGCGTCATAGGTCGTCGGCAGCGGCGGCATCGGGTAGTCTTCCGAACGCGGCCCCTCGAACGGGTTGCCGCCTTCGCGGATCTCGCCGTTGAGGTTGCCGGCGTAGCCCGAGATCCCCGCGACCTTCTCGAAACGGGTGAAGAAGGGCTCGAGCTCGTCGTAGCTGACCGGGTAGTCGCGCAGGTTCATCCCCTCGGGAATGATCTCCTCGCCCCAGTTGTCGCGCACGTGGCTGCGCAGCTTCAGCTCGGCCGGCTGCGGCCGCCAGTTGAGGCCGTTCCAGTGCGTGCCGGCGCCGCCGACGCCGTTGCCGGGCAGGAAGGAGCCGAGCGAGCGGTAGGGCAGCGCGGTCTCGCCGTCGTTGCGGCGCACGGTGAGCGTCTGCTGCGACGGCTTCTGCATCATCTTCAGACGCACGCCGTATTTCAGCTCGTCGATCTGCTGCGGGTATTCGAAATTCGGGACGGTGTCCTGGTCATGGCCGCGCTCGAGCGCGACGATGTCGAGGCCTTCCTGCGCCAGTTCGATCCCTGCGATCGAGCCGGTCCAGCCGAGGCCGACGATGACCACGTCCTTCTTCTTTTCCTGACGTGCCATGGTTATGCCCTTTCGCCGCTGATCGAGACCGGACCCAGCGGGTATTTCACGTTGTGGCGCTCGGGCCATTCCCGGTAGGCCGCGCGGGCGCCGGGGAAGCCGATGTAGACCCAGGACTGCATGCCGTGGTTGCCGCCGTATTGTGGGTCGGCGAAGTAGCCTTCCTTGGTGTTGCCGAGCAGGATGCCCCAGAACTCGGAAAGCTCGGGAGCCAGCGCGACGTCACCCTTCTGCAGCGAGGTGAGGGCGGCGTCCTGCTGCTCGGCCGAGAGCTCGGCGAAGACCGCGCCATGGGTCTCTTCGCACCAGGCGTTGAAGGCGGGAATGCCCTGCCGGTAGATCTCGGCCGGGTTCAGCGGCGTCTGCCAGCCGCGCGCGGGCTCGGCGGCGGGGTCGTGCGGACCTTCCATGTACCAGTCGTCGGCGGTGCCGTAGTCGCTGGCGAGCTGGCGGTCGATGAACACGGGCACGCGCGCCTCGATGGCGCCGGGGCCCTCGCCTTCGGAGGGGATCAGCCGCGCGGTCGCGGCCATGATGAACGCCCATTCGTCGGCATTCAGGTATTCGCGCTGGTACTCGTCGAGCGGAACGGGCTGCGGCTTCTGCTGCGCGGAGGCAGGCAGTGCGAGCCCGGAAAGAGCGGCCCCGGCGGCGGTGGCTTTCAGGAAGCTCCGGCGGCTCGGGTATCCGGGAAGATCGGTCATGTCAGGGGTGTCCTGCCGGTATGGGTGGAACGTTTGTGCGCTAACGAAAAGCGACACTTTGCCGCCCTACGCCGCGTCATTTTGGCGCGCAAGCGGGGAAGGCACCCTTGCAGGGCAGCTATGATCACAGATCATAGGTCCATTGAATTCGTTTACAAAAATGTGATGAGAGGGCGGGCTGACGGGTTTTCCCGTCAAAATGACCGGATCTCCCGGGCGCGGATGCCGGGCAAACCCGGCGTTGCGTCATCCGCCTTGGCACCCCCGCGCACATCATATGTGCACGAACGATCAGAACCGCCCCGCCGGACCTTGCGCACGGGCCTCGGGATCAGCCCCACATCTCGCGCATCTTGGCTGAGATATCGATCCTGCCGGGCGCCGGCGCGGTGGCACCGCCCTGCGGAGCGGGCGACCAGTGGGTGTTCTCGAAATGCTCGAGCATCTCGCGCGAGATGAAGCGCGTGCGGGTGGCATAGACGTGCCGGTCGCCGCCGCGCGTCTGCTGGGTGACGTAGAAGCGCAGCGGCAGGCCCAGCGTCAGCCGGTCCTTGGCGCGGGTCATCGCGACGTAGAGCAGCCGCCGCTCCTCCTCGAGCTCGGGCGTCGAGCCGGTGCCGAGGTCCGAGGGGATGCAGCCGTCGACGGCGTTGAGCAGGTAGACCGATTTCCACTCCTGCCCCTTGGCCGAGTGGATGGTCGAGAGGATCAGGTAATCCTCGTCCTTCAGCGGCACGCCGGACCGGTCCGAGGTGGCATCGGGCGGATCGAGGGTCAGCTCGGTCAGGAAAGCCTCGGCCGAGGGGTAGCCAAGCGCGATCTGTTCGAGCTGCAGCAGGTCGTCGCGGCGGGTGTCGGCATCCTCGTGGATGCGCGTGAGGTGCGGCTCGTACCAGGCCCGCGCAAGGCCGATGGCGGCGGGCCATGGGGCGCGGGTGGTCATCGCGGCGACGAAGCCGGGCCAGTCGGCCTCGGCCTTGGCCGGGGGTGCCACGTCGGCCAGCGCGGCGGCGGGATCGGGCGAGAGGTCGAGCGCATCGAGGATGTTGGCCGCCGACTTCGGCCCGATGCCGGGAATGAGCTGCAGCACCCGGAAGCCCGCCACCCGGTCGCGCGGGTTGCGCGCGAGGCGCAGCACCGACAGCAGGTCCTTCACATGGGCGCTGTCGAGGAACTTCAGCCCGCCGAATTTCACGTAGGGCACGTTGCGGCGGGTCAGCTCGGCCTCGATCTGCGCCGAGTGGCTCGAAGTGCGGAAAAGCACCGCCTGCTGCTTGAGCGAGGTGCCGATCTCGCGGTCCTCGAGGATGCGGTCCACCATGTAGCGCGCCTGGTCGGCCTCGGTGCTGACGGTCACGAGGCGCGGCTTCTCGGCCGAGGCGCGGGTGGTCCAGAGGTTCTTGGTGAAGCGCTCGCGCGCCTGGCCGATCACCGCGTTGGCGGCCTCGAGGATGGGCGCGGTCGAGCGGTAGTTGCGGTCGAGCGTGATGACATCGGCGGGCGGCGCGAAGGCGGCGGGGAAGTCGAGGATGTTGCGCACCGTGGCGGCGCGGAAGGCGTAGATCGACTGCGCGTCGTCGCCGACCACCGTCAGCCCCCGCCCGTCGGGCTTCAACGCCATGAGGATGCGTGCCTGCAGCCGGTTGGTGTCCTGGTACTCGTCGATCAGCACGTGATCCCAGCCGCTGCCGATATGGGCAGCGAACTCGGCATCCGACATGACCTGCGCCCAGGCCAGCAGCAGGTCGTCGTAGTCGAGCACGTTCTGCTCCTGCTTGGCGCGGACATAGGCGCCGAAGAGCTTCTTCAGCTCCGCCTCCCACATGGCGCACCAGGGGAAATGGTCGCGCAGCACCTCGTCGAGCGGCTCGCCCGCGTTCACCGCGCGGGAATAGATCGCAAGGCAGGTGCCCTTGGCGGGAAAGCGCTTCTCGGTCTGCGAGAGGCCCAGCCCGTTGCGGCAGAGGTTCATCAGGTCAGCGCTGTCCTCGCGGTCGTGGATCGAGAACTCGGGGTTCAGCCCGATCGCCAGCGCGTGCTCGCGCAGGAGCCGCGCGCCGATGGCGTGGAAGGTGCCCGCCCAGCTCAGCGCCTCGGCGACGACGCCGGTGCCCATGGCGCGGGTGGTGATCGCCTCGACCCGGCGGGTGAGCTCGGTCGCGGCGCGGCGCGAGAAGGTCATCAGCAGGATCCGCTGCGGATCGGCGCCGTTCATCAGCAGGTGCGCGACACGGTGGGCGAGCGTGCTGGTCTTGCCCGAGCCCGCCCCCGCGATGACCAGCAGCGGCGGCGGCGGCGTGGTGTCGCCGGGGCTGATGCCGAAGGTCGCGGCGGCGCGCTGGTTCTCGTTCAGCGCCGCGAGGGGGTCGGCCTGCGGTGCCTGTGTCTGTGCCTGTGTCATCTGCTGCCCGATCCTGCGCTGCCCTGCGGCTTGGTCTGATCACGGCGAGCATAGCGGATCGGGAACATAATGGGAACTTCGATCTCGCGGCAACTCCCCGCGAGCAACGCTCCGTCCCGCAAGAAGCAAACCGCCCGGGCGAAACCGATCGCCCGGGCGGTGCCACTGCTCGGAAGCTGCCGTCAGTCGGCGAGCGCGTCGACGATGGCCTGCGCCTCGCCGCCGGTTTCCGCGACGACCTCGTCGGTGACCTTCAGCGCCGCCTCGTTGAACGGCGCCGCCTGCTCGGGGGTCAGTTCGATCACCTGCTTGCCGTCCATGGCGCGGAAGGCCTCGATGCCGTCGGCGGCCACGGTCAGCTGCACCTTGTTGCCCAGCACCGACGCCTCGCGGCCCGCGTCCTTGACGGCGGCCTGCTCGTCCTCGGAAAGGCCCTGCCATGCGTCGCGGTTCATCACGATGAAGAACGGCGAGTTGGTGGTTTCCATGCCCAGCGTCAGGTAATTGGCCACCTCGCCCAGCTTGAAGGCGCGGGTGGCGGTCGCGTCAATCATCGCGCCGTCGATCACGCCGGTCTGCATGGCGTTGTAGATCTCGTTCACCGGCATCGACACCGGGGTCGCGCCCCAGGCCTCGACCAGCTTGCCGGTGTTGCGCGAGGGCACGCGGATCTTCTTGCCGGCGAGGTCATCGGGCGAGTCCACGGGCGTGTCGCGCATGTAGAGCACGTTCTCGGCGCTCGACCACAGCGAGACCAGCTGCACGCGGCGGTACTCGGATTGGAAGAGGTCGATGTGCTCCCACAGCTTCTCGGTGCCGGTGTCTTCCTCGATCACGTCGGGCAGCTCGGCGATCAACGTCAGCGGGAAGTTCGAGGCGGTGTAGCCCGGCAGCGAGATGGCGAACTCTGCGACGCCATCGACGACACGGCTGTACTGCTCGACCGGGCCCGGCCCAAGTTCGCCGCCGTTGTAGAGCGTGACGGTCAGCTCGCCCTTCGATTTCTCGGCCACCATGTCGGCGAAGGGCTGGAACGCGCCCGCGACATAGGGGTGGGTCGGCGGCATGAAATTGGCGAACTTCATGTCGGCGGCGAGTGCGGAACCGGCGACGACGGCAAGGGCCGCGGCGGTGGCGAAAGTGGTGAAACGCATGGTTATCCTCCCCATGGAAAGGCCGGAAGACGGGCCGGCCCATTGCCACACACATGCCGCTTTTGCATGACGAGAGCCAATTCGAAGAGCGTGACGGCGGATAAGTTCCGGCTATAGGATATGGTACTCTCGCGCGGCCGAGCGGAGCCGTTCCAGCAGCAGTTTCTGCGCCCCCGTGGGCATCCAGTCAGAGCGTAGCGTCAAGCCGATGGGGCGGCTCGGCCAGTCCACGTCGACATCAATCCTTTGCAGCAGGCCGTTGGCGACTTCGGCTACAGACTGCGCCTCGGAGATGCAGCCGAGGAAATCGCCGCGCCCGAGCAGCTCGCGCATGAAGAGGATCGACCCCGCCTCGATGACGCTTTTCGGCCCGCCACCGGGACGGCCGGCGAAGAAGGCGTCGAAATGCGTCCGCGACGGCGTGCCCTCGCGCGGCACGACCCAGGCGTGACCGGCGAGGTCCTCGGCCGTCAGGCCACGCGCCTCGGTCAGCGGGTGGCCGCGCCGCGCCAGCACCGCGAGCCGGTCGTCGAACAGCCGCTCCTGCACCACGTCGCCGATCGGCGCGGGATCGCGCAGCGCCCCGAGGATCAGGTCGATGTCGCCGCGCCGCAGCCCGGCGAGAAGATCGTCGTAGAGCCCGTCGACGATGCGGATCGGCTGGTAGGGGCGGCGGGCGCGGAACTCGGCCACCGCCTGCGGCAGCAGCACCGAGCGCGCCAGCGGCAGCGCGCCGATGACCAGCTGGCCGACCTCGCGCCCGTCGATCTCGGCAAGATCCGCCTCGGCCTGCTCGAGTTCGGCAAAGGCAAGCCGCGCGGCCTGCGCAAGCGTCGCGGCGGCCCGGCTCGGCACCAGCCCGTTGCGCCGCCGCTCGAACAGCTTCTGCCCCGCTTCGGTCTCGAGCTGGGTGATCGCGCGGTGCACCGTCGGCTGGGCATGGCCGAGGTTGCGCGCGGCGAGGGTGAAGTTCTCGGTGTCCACCACCGCGATCAGCGCCGAGAGCTGCGCGCTCGAGGCGGTGAGGCAGAGCCGCGGCGACAGCGCCGCCAGCGCCGGGTCGAGCCGCGAGAAGGCCCGGGTGACCCGCGCGCCGAGCATCTCGCCGCGCTCGGTGGCGAAGACCCCCTGCCCCGTGCGCTCGAAGAGCCGACCGCCGGCCTGATCCTCCAGCTTGCCGAGCGCCTGCGTGACCGCAGGCTGCGAGACATGCGAACGCGCCGAGGCGAGCGTCAGCGACCGCAGGTCGAGCACCGCGAGGAACACCCGCAGGTGGCGAAGATTGCGCGAGATCATGGCCGGACGCCCGGCCCGGCGCGGCATGGCCCGGGCGCCGGGCGAGGCCCCCGGATCGGCCGGGCCGACAAGCCCCGTCCCGGCGTCACGTCATAGGCTGGCGCAAGCGCGCTTCCGGTGCCCGCCAATCCCGACGAGAATAGCCGCAAAGCGTGGCGACAGCCGACGAAAGCCAGCCCTGCAAGATATTCTCCGTGCCTCGTCATCTTCACACTCCTCCGGTCGCGATCCGCCAACCTGTGCCACATAGCCTCGCGTACCGCTACGCAGTATAGTCAAATCTTATCGCGCTTCACGGCTTTCGAAATTGCCCGCGGCCCCCTCGCCATGACATCCCCTAGGCAAGTCATCCGGAGGAGACATCAATGTCCGAGAAGAAAACCGCGCTCATCATTTCCGCCCATGCCGCCGACTTCGTCTGGCGCTGCGGCGGCGCCATCGCGCTGCACACCGAGCTGGGCTACAACGTCACCGTCGCCTGCCTGTCCTTCGGCGAGCGTGGCGAGAGCGCGCGCCTCTGGAAGGAAGGCAAGTCGCTGCAGGAGGTCAAGGACATCCGCCGCGGCGAGGCCGAGGCGGCGGCCGAGGCGCTCGGCGTGCACGAGCTCGTCTGCTTCGACAAGGGCGACTACCCGCTGCACCTCGAGCAGGAAGACAAGTACGAGCTCGTGAACCTCATCCGCAAGGTCCAGCCGAAGTTCATGATGAGCCACTCGCAGTACGACCCGTACAACACCGACCACATGTACATGTCGCAGATCTCGCTCGAGTGCCGGATGATCGCCCAGGCCTGGGGCCACAACCCCGGCGAGAAGGTGCTCGGCGCGCCGCAGCTCTACCTCTTCGAGCCGCACCAGACCGAGCAGATGGGCTGGAAGCCCGACACCTTCCTCGACATCACCCCGGTCTGGGAGAAGAAGAAGAAGGCGATGGAGTGCAACGAGGGCCAGATTCACCTCTGGGACTACTACACCCGCGTCGCGCAGCAGCGCGCCAACCACTTCAAGCGCAACTCCGGCGGCATGTCGGGCGGACGCGACTGCAAATACGCCGAAGGCTTCCAGTCGATCTTCCCGCGGACCGTCGACGAGCTCTGAGAGAGGGGGGCGATCAGCCATGACCCAGCCGACCAACCCCAGCTTCGACATCGCCCACCTCGGCCATGTCGAGATGCTCACCGACAAGTTCGACGAGAGCCTCGATTTCTTCACCCGCGTCTACGGGCTGAAGCTTTCCGGCATGGACGAGACCAGCGCCTACCTGCGCGCCTGGGACGATTACGAGTTCTGCACGCTGAAGCTGACCCGCTCGGACACCACCGGCGTCGCGCACATCGGCTACCGCGCCGCCTCGCCCGAGGCGCTGGAGCGCCGCGTGGCGGTGATCGAGGCCTCGGGCTACAAGGTGCACGGCTGGACCGAGGGCGACCTCAGCCACGGCCGCGCCTTCCGCTTCGAGGACCCCTTCGGCCACGTTTTCGAGATCTACTACGATACCGTCTGGTACGCGCCGCAGGACGAGGCCGACCGCGCCGCGCTGAAGAACACCGCCAGCGCCTTCGAGGGCGCCGCGCCGCGCCGGCTCGACCACCTCAATCTGCTCAGCTCGGACGTGACCGAGTTCAGGCGCTTCATGGAGACCTGCCTCGGCTCCCGCGTGACCGAGTACATCCAGCTCGACAACGGCCGGCTCGGCGGCTGCTGGTTCACCGTCAACAACAAGACCTACGACCTTGCCTGCACCGAGGAGCATGGCGGCGGCAATGCCCGGCTGCACCACGTGACCTATGCCACCGACCAGCGCGAGGACATCCTGCGCGCCGCGGACATCTTCCTGCAGAACGGCGTGCACATCGAGACCGGCCCGCACAAGCACGCGGTACAGGGCACGTTCTTCCTGTATGTCTGGGAGCCCGCGGGCAACCGCGTCGAGCTGGCCAACGCCGGCGCGCGGCTGATCCTCGCCCCCGACTGGCAGCCGGTGTGCTGGACGCAGACCGACCGCATGAAGGGCCAGGCCTGGGGGCTGAAGACGATCGAGAGCTTCCACACCCACGGCACGCCGCCGGTGAAGACGGGCTGAGGCCCCTGCCCGGCGGCACCGGGCGTGGCGCCGCCGGGATTTGCGTATTTGAAAAGAGAAGAAGCAGGAGGAGCCAACATGGCAGTTGTCGTTCAGAACGTGGCGCGCGCCGAGAAGGACGCCATCGACGCGCTGGGGCGCGCGGGCGTCGCAACCGTGCACGAGGCGCAGGGCCGCAAGGGGTGCCTGCAGAGCTACATGCGGCCGATCTATCCCGGCGCGCAGATCGCCGGCTCGGCGGTGACCATCTCGGCGCCCCCGGGCGACAACTGGATGGTGCATGTCGCCATCGAGCAGCTGCAGGAGGGCGACATCCTGGTGCTTGCCCCGACCTCGCCCTGCGACAACGGCTATTTCGGCGACCTGCTGGCGACCTCGGCGCAGACGCGCGGCTGCCGCGGGCTGATCATCGACGCCGGCTGCCGCGACGTGCGCGACCTCAAGCAGATGAACTTCCCGGTCTGGTCCAAGGCGATCAGCGCGCAGGGCACGGTCAAGGAGACGCTGGGCTCGGTCAACGTGCCGGTGGTCTGCGCCGGGCAGGCGATCGAGGCGGGCGACGTGATCGTCGCCGATGACGACGGCGTTGTGGTCGTGAAGCGCGCCGAGGCCGAGGCGGTGCTGGCCAAGGCCGAGGCGCGGCTGGCGGCCGAGGAGGCCAAGCGCCAGCGCCTCGCGGCGGGCGAGCTCGGGCTCGACATCTACGACATGCGCGGGCGGCTGGCCGAGAAGGGCCTGAAATACGTCTGAGTCGGCGGGCAGCGGGAGTCGAGTATTTCGGGAAAGATGAAAGGACGTGGGATGGATGAAGCGGATGGCATTCCTTGCCTCTGGATGCGCGGCGGCACCTCGAAGGGGGCCTATTTCCTTGCCTCGGACCTGCCCGGGGACGTGGCGGCGCGCGATGATCTGCTGCTGCGGATCATGGGCTCGCCGGATCCGTCGCAGATCGACGGCATCGGCGGCGCGGATCCGCTGACCTCGAAGGTGGCGCTGCTCGCGCCGCCCTCGCGAGCGGGGGCTGACGTCGACTATCTCTTCCTGCAGGTCTTCGTTGAGCAGGCGCTGGTCTCGGACGCGCAGGGCTGCGGCAACATCCTCGCCGGGGTCGGCCCCGCCGCCATCGAGCGCGGCCTCGTCGCACCCGCGGGGGACGAGACGCCGGTGCGCATCCACATGCGCAACACCGGCGAGATCGCCCTCGCCCGCGTGCAGACGCCGGGCGGCCGGGTCAGCTACCGCGGCGCGGCGCGCATCGACGGCGTGCCCGGCCAGCACGCGCCGGTGCCGCTGATGTTCGAGGGGCTGGCGGGCTCGATGTGCGGCGCGCTGCTGCCTACGGGCAATGCGGTGGATGTGATCGACGGGGTGGAATGCACGCTCATCGACAACGGCATGCCCTGCGTGATCCTGCGCGCCTCGGACATGGGGATCGAGGGCACCGAGAGCCGCGAGGTGCTCGACGGGAACGCGGCGCTGAAGGCGCGGCTGGAAGCGATCCGCCTCAAGGCCGGGCCGCTGATGAACCTCGGCGACGTGGCCGAGAAGTCGGTGCCGAAGATGACGCTGGTCTCGGCGCCGCAGGGCGGGGGCGTGGTGAGCACCCGCAGCTTCATCCCGCACCGCTGCCACGCCACCATCGGCGTCTTCGCCGCGGTCAGCGTCGGCACCGCCTGCACCCTGCCCGGCAGCCCCGCCGCCTCGGTCGCCGTGCTGCCCTCGGACGAGACCTTTGCCATCGAGCATCCCACCGGCGGCGCCGAGGTGCTGCTGGAGCGGGACGGCGCGGGGAACGTGGTCCGGGCCGGCACCCTGCGCACCGCGCGCAAGCTCTTTGACGGGCGGGTCTTCCCGCGCGGCTGAAGCGCCCGCGGCGGAAATGTTTGTCCGGCCGGCCTGCAGGGCGTAGCCTCCTTGCCGAGGAGAGATCGGCAAGGGGAGATCCCGATGGCGGATTGCGTGAAACTGCGCCCGGGCGGCACCTACGCGGGCAAGCAGGGCTTCGACTATTTCGAGGGCATCGCGACGGAGACGGTCGGCAGCCAGGGCGTCTGCATGCACCTGCTGACCATCCCGCCGGGCGGGCGGGCGAAGGCGCACAAGCACCTGTCGCACGAGACCGCGATCTACGTGATCTCGGGCAGCGCGCGAATGTACTGGGGCGAGCGGCTCGAGAACCTCATGGAGGTCCGCGCCGGCGACATGATCTACATCCCCGCCGACACGCCGCATCTGCCGCTCAACGACGGGCCCGAGCCCGCCGTCGCGGTCATCGCCCGCACCGATCCCAACGAGCAGGAAAGCGTCCACCTGCTGCCCGAGCTCGAGGCACTGGTGCCCGGCTGATCTCTGCGCTAGGCCGGGCCCGACCCCAAGGGCCCGGCAGGCGCAGCGAGAAGGAAGCCACGGATGAGAGACGATACGCGTGTGCCCGAGCTCGAGACCGCGCGGCTCATCCTGCGCGGCCACCGGCGCGAGGATTTCGCGGCCTGCGCCGCCATGTGGGCCGATCCGGCGGTGGTGGCGCATATCTCGGGCGTGCCCTCGACCGAGGAGCAGTCCTGGTCGCGCTTTCTGCGCTACGCCGGGCACTGGCAGCACCTCGGCTTCGGCTACTGGGCGGTGATCTCGAAGGAAGACGGGGTCTTCCTCGGCGAGGTCGGCTTTGCCGACTACCACCGCGACACCACGCCCTCGCTGGCGGGCAGCCCCGAGGCGGGCTGGGTCTTCGCCAGCCACGCCCATGGCAAGGGCTACGCCACCGAGGCGGTGACGGCGATGCACGGCTGGGCGGATGCCAACCTTCCGAACGCGCAGACCGCGGCGATCTTCGATCCGGCGCATTCGGCCTCGATCCACGTGGCGCGCAAGGTCGGCTACGGCGGCGACAGGCTCGGGCTCTACGGCGAGCGCGAGACGCTGTTCCTGCAACGCCCGCGCCGCGCGGGCTAGCAGCGGGCGGAAAGGACCTCCCCCGCCCGGCGGCAGGGAAGGTCCGCGCCCTCAGGCGAGGTGCTTTTCGAAGAAGGCCTCGGTGCGCGCATGGGCCAGATCGGACGCCTCGGCCACGTAGCTCGGGCGCGCGTCGTTGGCGAAGGCGTGGCCGGCGTCGTAGAGGTGCACCTCCATCTGCGGCAGGTAGGCCTGCGCCTCGGCCAGCATCTCGGGCGGCACGTGATCGTCGCTGCGGCCGAAATGGCCCAGCATCGGCGCGCGCAACGGGCTGTCGAGATATTGCGGCAGGCGCGTGCCGTAGAAGGCGACGGCGGCATCCGCGTCGGTCTTCTGCGCGGCGCGCAGCGCGAGGCCGCCACCCCAGCAGAAGCCGATCACCCCGACCTTGCCGCCCTTGGCGCGCAGCGCGTCGATGGTGGTGGCGACATCGGCCATGGTCTCGTCCAGCTTGGCGGCCAGCATCAGGTCACGGCCGATCGGCCCCTTGTCGAAGGGCACCACCACGCCGCGCTCCTGCCGGTCGAACAGCGCCGGGATCGCCACGTTGTAGCCAAGCGCCGCGTAGCGCTCGGCCACGCCCTTCAGCTGGTCGGTGATCCCGAAGATCTCCTGCAGGATCACGATGCCGCCGCGGGTCTCGCCCTGCGCCTCGGCCATCCAGCAGTCGAAGCCGTGCCCGTCCGCCGCCGTGAGAGTTGTCATCATGTGTTGTCTTCTCCTCGAAAAGCTCCGGGGCCGCGACTGGCGGCCCCGGCTGAAAGATCATTCGCCGACCTTGATCCCGGCTTCCTCGTAGTAGCGCAGCGCGCCGGGGTGGTAGGGCGTGGTGCTGGCCGGGGCCATCTTCGAGAAATCCGCCGCCTTGAAGGCGCCGAAGGCCTCTCCGAGCGCCTCCTTGTTCTCGGCGATCGCCTTGACCATGTTGTAGATCAGGTCATCCGAGACATCGGCATTGGTCAGCAGCACCCAGGGGATGCGGATCAGGTTGGCGCCGGATTTCTCGAGCCCGGTGGTGTTCTCGTTCTGCGGCAGGCTCGCGATGGTGCCGGCCGAGAGGTATTCCTTGTAGGCCTTGGTGGCCTCCTCGGAATTGTCGAGCGAGATGTAGCACAGCCCGCCGCGGTCCTTGAGCTTCACCGAGGCCTCCTGGCCGGCGCCGGCGTTGAGGCTGACCAGCGCGATGTCCACCAGCCCGTCGCCGAGCGCGGTGATGCCGTCGACGAAGCTCGACACCGGCACGTTGACGAAATCGTCGTAGCTCAGCCCGCCGGTCGCCAGCGCGCCCTTGATGTAATAGGGGATGATCGTCGACGAGGTGTATTCCGAGGCGATGCGCAGGTCGGAATGGCCCTTGAGGTCGGCGACCGTCGCCAGCCCGAGGTCGCAGGGCGCCATGATGCCGGTGGTGAGGTTGAACAGCGTGCCCACGAGCCGCACGTTCGGATGCGCGCGGTCGAAGTTGCCGGTGCCGGAATAGGCGAATTCCGCCTCGACACCGTTCGAGAAGCCGAAGTCGATCTCGCCGGTCTGCAGCAGCGGCATGTAGCCCACCAGCGGCTGGGTGCGCACGGTGATGCCGTGCTCGTTGGCGACCCGCGCCAGCGCCTGGCCCGAGTTGTAGGCGACCGAGCCCTGCGCGCCGGTGGCCATCGAGACGACCTGCGCCTCGGCGATGGTGCCCAGCGTCAGGCTCATCAGCCCGGCGATCGCGACGTGTTTCAAGTTAGTCATTGGTTCCTCCCTGTTTAAACTTCACGTTCCGCGGCCTGCCCGTTGCCGGCCTTCGCCGGCTTGCTGAAGGACAGTCCGGCCGCGAGAATGACCACCCCCGCCGCGGCGAGCGTATGGACCAGCATCGGCACGCCGATGAAGCCCAGCGGGATGGCCACCGCACCGAGGATCACGAAGACGATCCGCAGCACGATGTTCAGATGACGCGCCCAGTAGCCGGTGATGCCGATGGTCACCGCGCCGACCCCGACCGTGGTGAGCACCGCGGCCAGTACCGTCTCCTGCAGGCTGCCCTCGAGCAGCAGCGCCGGGGTGGCGACGAAGGCGAAGGGCAGGATGAAGGCCGCCCAACCGACGCGCATGGCGGCGACGCCGGTGGCGACGGCCCCCGCGCCCGAGATCGCCGAGGCGGCGAACGCGGCCAGCGCGACCGGCGGCGTGATCATCGACATCATCCCGAAGTAGAGGATGAAGAGATGCGCCGCGATCGGGGTGACGCCCGCCTCGACCAGCGAGGGCGCCACCAGCGCCGCGAGCAGCACGTAGACCCCCGAGGTCGGCATGCCCATGCCGAGCACAGTGCAGACCGCGCCGAGATCAGCAGCAGCAGCACGAGGCTCGAGCCCACCGAGTCCACCAGCATCAGCGTCAGCGCAAAGCCGAGCCCGGTGATGTTCAGCACGCCGATGACGAAACCCGCCGCCGCCACCACGAGGATGAGATCCACCATCGAGGTGCCGGTCTGCACGAAGACGTCGAAGAGCGTCTTGCCGGTCAGCCGCGTGCCGCGGTAGCCGCGCAGGAAGCCGACGGCGACGATGGCGATCGAGGCCAGCAGCGCCGAGTCCTCGGGGTCGAGGTTCATCCAGAAGAGGCCGTAGAGCAGGATCGCGAAGGGCAGCAGGAAGTGCCAGCCGTCCTTCAGCACCTGGCGCACGGTCAGCGAGCCCTCTTCCGGGGCCTTGATCCCGTCGCGCGCAGCGATCAGGTCGACCTGCAGGAACACCGCGATGTAGTAGATCACCGCCGGCACCAGCGCCGCGCCCGCGACCATGGAATAGGGGATGTCGAGGAACTCGGCCATCAGGAAGGCCGCGGCCCCCATGATCGGAGGCGTGAGCTGGCCGCCGGTCGAGGCCACGGCCTCGATCGCGCCCGCGTCCTCCTTGGAATAGCCGCCGCGCTCCATCAGCGGGATGGTGATCACCCCGGTGGTCGCCACGTTCGACACCGCGCTGCCCGAGATCGAGCCGAAGAGCGCCGAGCCCACCACCGCGATCTTGGCGCTGCCCCCGCGCGAGCGGCCGGTGGCCGCCATGGCGAGGTCGGTGAAGAAGCCGCCGCCGCCCGCCGCGAACAGCAGCTGGCCGAAGAAGACGAAGAGCAGCACGGTGATCGTGCCCACCGCCAGCGGCGCCGAGAACACCGCCGAGCTGTCGAAGCCGACGTACTCCACCAGCCGCTGCGGCGAGAGCTCGCGCCCGACCAGCTGGCCCGGCACCTTGTCGGCCACCAGCGCGTAGAGCAGGAAGGCCCCGACGATGCCGAAGAGCATGATCCCGGCGCGCCGCCGGATGCCCTCCATCACGCCGATGACCACCACCGCGCCGATCAGGGTGATCTGCCACGGGCGGTAGAACTGCTCCTTCAGCAGCCAGACGAAGTCGTAGGCGGCATAGATCAGCGTGCCGAGGCACAGCACCGCGATGCCGAGGTCGACGAGGTTGGGCCGCTCGACCCGGTCGCCCTTGGGCCCGTAGCGCAGGAAGGCGATGCAGAGCGCGATGCCGAGCTGCAGCGCCATGTACTGCTGCTTGAGCAGGGCAAAGCCGAGGCGGGTATGCGCCTCGAGGTTCCACAGGATGCAGGCCACGCACATCAGCGTGGCGAGCCCCGCGATGGTCCAGCGCACCCAGGGCTGTTGTTGCGCCGTCATCAGAGCTCCTCCTCCGGCCAGTAGAGCCGCATCGGGTTCTCGACGAGCAGCTTGTGCTGCAGCTCCGCCGTCGGCGCGATGCGCGGGATCATGTCGACCAGCTTGCCGTCATCGGGCATGTGCGAGCGCATGTTCGGATGCGGCCAGTCGGTGCCCCAAAGTACGCGATCGGGATGGGCTTCGACCAGCGCCCGGGCAAAGGGCACCACGTCGTCGTACATCGGACCGGTGGCGGTCAGGCGCTCGGGGCAGGAAACCTTGATCCAGAAGCGCGGATCCTCCATCAGCGCGCGCACCCGCGCAAAGCCCTCGCCGTCCAGCCCCGCCGTCACGTCCGGGCGGCCCATGTGGTCGATCACGATGGTGCCGGGCAGCGCCCGGATGAAGGGGCTCAACTCCTCCAGCTCCTCGGATTCGAAGTAGATGACGATGTGCCAGCCAAGCCGCGCGATGCGCTCGGCCACCTTGACGTAACGGTCCTTCGGCGCGTCGCCGACCAGCCGCTTGAGGAAGTTGAAGCGCACGCCCCGGATGCCCGCCGCGTGCAGCCGCTCGAGCTCGGCGTCGGTCACGGTCTCGTCGAGCACGGCGACGCCGCGCGCGCGGTCGCCGGATTTCGCGATCGCATCGAGCATCGCGGCGTTGTCGGTGCCGTGGCAGGTCGCCTGCACGATCACGTTGCGCGCAAATCCGAGGTGGTCACGCAGATCGAACAGCGTCTCGGCGGGCGCGTCCACGGGGGTGTATTTCCGCTCGGGCGCGAAGGGGAACCGCGCCGAGGGGCCGAAGACGTGGCAGTGCGCGTCGACCGCGCCGGCAGGCGGCACGAAGCCGGGCTTCGACGGCGCCGCGTGAAAAGGCATGTAGTCCTGGCTCGGCCCGCCTGCGCGCGCCGAGTCCGACCCTGTGGTGTCTACCATGGGGATCTCCTCCGTATCTCAGTCAGGAGTGCCCGAAGCTTTCTCATTTGTTAAATTGATTTTCATGTTAAACTTCATTCACCCAGATGATGAAGGCATGACAATGCTGAACAATTTCGACATGAACCTGCTGACGGTCTTCCACGTCCTGATGGAAGAGCGCAGTGTCACGCGGGCGGGGGACCGTCTGGGCCGCACCCAGTCGGCCGTGTCGAACGCGCTCAAGCGGCTGCGCGACCGGTTCGAGGACCCGCTTTTCGTCCGCACGCCCGAGGGGCTGAGCCCCACGCCGCGCGCCGCCGATCTTGCTCCGGTTGTCGCGCGCATCCTGCGCGACGCCGAGGAGGTGGTCTCGCACCCCGGTGATTTCGACCCTTCCGTCGCCGAGGCGCATTTCGTCATCGGCGCGCCCGACAGGTTCAGCCTGCCGATCTTCGTTCCGCTGTTCGAGAGGCTGGGCAAGGCCGCGCCGAAGATCGGCATCCACCTGCGCACCACCGACCGGCACTACGCGATCCGGCTGATCGAGGCCGGGGACATCCAGATCGCCATGGGCTGGTTCGACAGCACGCCGCCGCATATCCGGCGGCTCTTCGCCTTCGAGGACCGCTTCGTCTGCCTGTGCCGGGCCGACCATCCGCTGCTTGCCCATGGCCGGCGGCCGGAGCTCGACGAGATCCTCGCCTATTCGCACCTCGTGGTCAGCTCGACCGGCGACTCGCGCGCGGCCTTCGACTCGGTGCTCGAGCGGCATGGTCGCCAGCGCAGCATCGCCATGACGGTGACGAGCTTCACCATCGTGCCCGAGCTGCTGATGCGCTCCGAGCTGATCGGCGTCTTCACCAACCGGACCGCGGAATACCTCACCCGGCGCTATCCGCTGGCGATCGCCGAGGTGCCGCTCGAGATGGCGCCGGTCGCCAACCACCTGATCTGGCACAGCCGGATGGCCGCCGCCAAGGCGCACCTGGTGGCGGCGGGAACTGCACCGCGCCTGGGGCCGGCCGGCGGAGCGCGGGGCCCTGCCGCGCCCTGCGGGTCGCCGGGATCAGCTGTAGGCGCCGGCCGAGTAGGTCAGCTCGTAGCTGTGCGAGTAGAGTTCGAAGACGACGCCGAACGGATCCTCGACATAGACCATGCGGTAGGGCTTCTCGCCCGGGAAATATTCCCGCACCGGCATCCGTTGCCTTCCGCCCGCCGCGACGATCCGCGCCAGCAGCCCCTCGAGGTCCGGGTCCTGGATGGCGAAGTGGAAAAGCCCGACCTGCCGGTGCGGCAGGTTGTCGTCGGGGCGGTAGGTGTCGGGGAACTCGAAGAGCTCGAAGCCGATGCGGTCGGCGGTGGACATGTGGGCGATGCGGAACCTGCCCCAGCCGGGGCCGAAGACGTCGTTGCACATGACGCCGATGTCGCTGTCGTCCTCGGCGATCTCGGTCGGCTCCATGATCACGTAAAAGCCCATCACGTCGCGGTAGAAGGCGACTGCGCGGTCGAGATCGGGCACCGAGAGCCCGATGTGGGAGAAGGTGCGGGGGGTGGTCTGGGTCATGCTGGCCTCGCTGGGTTGCGTATGCCCCCGATATGGGCTTGGCAGGCCGTCATGTGAAATTATCATATGAACGCGAAATCATAACATGGTGGAATGATCATGCTGAACTCGGTGTGGCTGCACAGTTTCATCACCCTCTGCGAGACCGGGCATTTCACCCGCGCCGCGGCGCGGCTCAACATGACCCAGCCGGGGATCTCGCAGCACCTGAAGAAGCTCGAGGAACAGGTCGGCGAGCCGCTCATCTCGCGCGACGGCAACAGCTCCCCCCCCCCCCGGGCGGGCGAGGCGTTGCTGGCGATCGGGCTGCGCCGGCGCGACGAGGAGCGGGCGTTGCAGGACACTCTGCGGCGCGACGATCCCCATGCCGGCGAGGTGTCGCTGGCCTGCTCGGGCTCGCTCGCGCTGCTGCTCTACCCGCGGCTCATCGCGCTGATGCGCGGCGCGCCGCGGCTGGTGGTCCGGCTCGAGGCCGCGCCGCAGGGGCGCGTCGCCGAGGGCGTGGCCGAGGGGTCTTCGATCTTGGCATCCTCGACCGGCCGCCGGCCCACGCAAGGCTCGAGGCGACCGAGATCGGCGACGACGCGCTCTGCCTCGTGCTGCCGCCCGGCTCCGCCACGCGGCCGAGCTTCGCAGACCTGCAGCAGATCGGATTCATCGGCCATCCCGACGGCTTTGCCTACGCGGAGGAACTGCTCGGCGCGAACTATCCCGGCGACTATCGCGGCACGGATCAGCTGCGCCTGCGCAGCTTCGTCAACCAGATCGGGCAGATCCCCGAGCCGGTGGCGCAGGGCATCGGCTACACGGTGCTGCCGCGCAGCGGGATCGACGCCTTCCCCGGCCGGGCGCGGCTGACGCTGGCCCGGCTGAAGACCGAGCTGCGCCACCCGCAATGGCTGGTGCAGCGCCGCGGTCGGGTGCTGCCCGCCCGGGCCGAGGCCGTGCGCGCGCTGGTCCGCGACGCGCTGCCGGGGCGGTGACGGGAAAGCGCCGTTTCCGAACCGGCAGGCGCGGGCCTCCGGCAGTGACGGACCACCGGGCATAGGCGGCAGTCAGGCATATCCCCCACCGGTGTACCCCGGCGCGCGGCCGGTGAAGTCGGTCGCAAGCGCGGGCCGCGCCGCTCAGCAGGCCGAAGTCGGCGGCAAGGTCGGCGGACCCGGCGAAGACCCCGTCCACCCCCTCGACCGCCGCAATCGCGTCGAGCGCCTCGAGCCCGGCGCGGCTTTCGATCTGCACCAGCAGGCAGACCTGCCCATTGGCGCTGGCAAGGTGGTAGGGAATGGCGGTGTAGCCCGAGGCGCGCACCAGCGCACGCGCCTGATCGGCGCTTTCCACCATGGGCACGAGCATCGTCTGCGCGCCGATGTCGAGCAGCATCCAGTCATAGCCTGCGCCGCCGCAGATCTCGGCGGTGACCGGGCTTGCCAGCGTCAGCCAGGCCACGCCGTCGCGCGACACGATCGCCCCCATCCAGCGCATATCCACGTCCGCGGGGCGCAGCACGCGGCCGCCGGTGACGATCCCCAATGCGTATTGCACCGCCTTCGACGTGAGCCCGATCGTCCAGCCGATCTGCTGCCGCCCCGCCGCCAGCCTCTTCGCCACCCAGGCGCCCTGAACCGCGTAGGCGTCGTCGAGCGTCATGCCGGATGCTGCAGCGACAGCAGCCCAGCCTGCGTGAGGTTGCACTCGGTCGCGTCCAGTGCATCAGAGGCGGCGGTGGTCTCTGCGCGGCTCAGCATCTCAGACCACGTCCGCCACGGAGTTGCGCAGAATGCCTGCCCTCGGCTTCGACCTCGATCACGTCGCCGGGCCTCAGCCACCTCGACGGATCGAAGCGCGCACCCGCACCGGTGGGGGTGCCGCCGCCGAGGATGTCGCCGGGCTCGAGCGTGGTGAAGGTCGAGACGCAATGGATGATCTTCGCGAAAGGGAAGAGCATCCGGCCGGTGCGGTCCCGCTGGCGCCGCTCGCCATTGACCCGGGTCGAAAGTTTGATGTCCTCGATCCGCGCGGGGTCGGTGAAGGAGGACGGATAGCGCCCGAAGAGCGAGGGGTTAGGCGGCGCCTCCTGCCCGTCCCGGTGATCCTCATTGTGCGCCGGGAAGTTCACCCTGACGCAGACGATCCTGCCCGGCGCGGCGATCGGGCGCTCGGAGGTCACGGCATCCGGCGCATGGTCGGGCGTGCGCTCCACGGCGGCCTCGGCCAGCGCATTGAGATCGCCCGAGGCCACGGCGTGATCGAGCGAGGGCCAGCACGGATCGCGGACCATGTCCACGATGCCATCCTCGGTGACGAGGCCGAACAGCCTCTCGGAGTTGCCCGAGCAGATCTTGGCCTTCGCCACGTCCGAGTTGTCTCGCCCCTCGATGGTCGGCATGCCGTCGAAGAACCAGTCCTTCTGGATCGGGTAGAACGCGCCGTGGAGGATATTGTCATCGCCCAGCTCCTCGACCGCGCATTCCAGCTGCTTCCTCCCCATTGCGGCGGGCCGGAGATGTCGAAGAAGAGGTTCTGCATCTGCTCGCGCAGGTTGCACTGGCCGACGTTGACCAGCTTCGCGCCATCGGGCGGGCTGCCCGCCAGCAGGCGCAGCACGCCCATCGAGCGGCGGATGCGCTGTGTGTCGCTCGTCCTGCTGTCCTCGCGCGGCGGCTTGCCGCGGCTCCCCATAAGTGCTCGCATTGCTCCTCCTCCCTCGGGCCGTGCCGACCGTCTACGCGCGCACCGCCCACGTGCCCGGCGTTGATGTCGCGGGCGACGCGGTCGTGCGGCAGGATCATCCGGCGGTAGCGCTCGGCCTGCATGTAGAGCTGTTCGCGCGGGTGCATCCACCAGGCGCGGTCGCCGCAGGACACCAGCTCGTCATGGTCCCGCGCGTGCAGCCGCGACCAGTCCTTGCGGTCGTGCAGGCCCTCGGCCTCGTCCGGGCTGGTGCGCGAGAGCTGGTGCCAAGTGCTCAAGAGCTGCCCCTGCCATTCCAGCCTGCGCCGCTCGATCGAGCGGCGCAGGCAGCGGGTCTCGATCTCGATGCCCACCTCGGTGAGGTCGACAAGATCAGCGCGCGACACCGGGGCGACGACGAAGCCGCGCTGCGGCAGCTTGATCACCAACCGGTCCGAGGTGAGCCGAGACGTCGTCTTGCGGCCGTGCCCGCGCCGAGTGGGACCGCAAGCTGGCGGAGCCGTTCAGGGGAAACACCGCGGACAGGACGGTCGAGGCCGGGCTCTTCGCGCTGGCTGACGAGGGCTTCGATCCCGCGCCCGCCCATGCCATCGGCGCCAACGCCTGACGGGGCTGGTACAAGCCAGAGATTCCGTTCAGCAACGCGGGCATCCGGCTCGATGACACCTCCGAGGCGGCACGGGACGCCTTCATCTTCGGCCCCCGCAGGGCGCGCCTCGCACTGATCGAGAGCCGCCTCGATGAGACCTGGTGGACCTGGATCGGCGGCCACGGCGACAACGATCCCTTGCGCATCGACACGATCACCCGCATCCCCACCGGCAACGACCACGGGCGCGCGCTGCTGGCGCTGCGGCGGGTGAAACAGGCCGGGCCCGCCTGGCGGCGGGACCGTACGGGGATCAGAAGAAGCAGACCACCTCGGCCTCGGCCTGCGCCCGGCGCAGGTCGGCGACGATGCCGTCGGTCATCGCCGAGCTGTTGAAGATCGCCAGCCGCTCGCCGCCGGTGAGCCGCAGCGACAGGATCGTCTCGGCCTCGACGTACTTGTCGTAGGGCAGGATCGAGGCGATCTCGTCGATCGAGCAGGAGCACTTGCGCAGGCTCTCGCGGCTCTGCCCGTTCGAGGCCATGCAGCCGAAGACGTAATCGGCCCGCGTCTCGGTCGGGTAGTCGTTGAGCCGCTCGGCCACGCTCTGCGCCGAGAGCATCGCCGGGGCGCAGAGCCCGAGCGCCAGCACCGCCCAGCGGGTCATTGCGCCGCCACCTCGTCGAAGCGCAGCTCCGACAGGTATCCGCCCTCCGCGCCCTCGGCCGCCGGCGCCTCGGCGACGAGGCTCAGGTACCAGCCGGGCACCGCGTCGGACATGGTCACGCGCAGCTCGAGATCGCCGAAGCCCATCATCCGCTCGCGGTTCGGATCCTCGGCGAAGGGGCGCAGGGTGACGGTGCGCGTCGGCACGGTCCGGCCATCCAGCTCGGCCTCGCCGGTCTCGATCTCGGCGGGACGGACCAGCGCCTCCTTCACCCGGTTGCGGATGTAGAAGGGCGAGCCGCCGGCGGTCTCGGCCATGTCGCGGATCACCGTCTCGTAGAAATACATGATCATCGGGTTGCCGACGCTCGCCGGAAAGCTGCCGATATTGCGGTGCTTCTCGCCCTGCAGGAACTGCAGGTTGGCAAGGACCGCCTCGGCCTGTGCGTCGAACGAGAGCGCGATCTCGCCGCTGTCGCGCTCGGCCGCCTCGGGCTTGGCGCCGTTGCTGACCGCGCGGGTGTAGTGCAGCACCGAGCCGTGGTTCACCGCGTCGAGCGTGCCTTCCTTGAAGAGCAGCTTGTAGGTCTGTTCCGCCTCGGTGGTGGCCGCCGCCACGGGCAGCGCCAGCGCCGCCAGCACGGCGGCAAGAGCCAGTCTCTTGCGCATGGGTCGACTCCTCCCTCGAATTCTCCCTCGGGCCAGCCTATCCCGCCTGCCCCGCCTGTCATTGCCGACTTTTGTCGGTGCCGCCTACGCCTCCGGCGACTGCCAGCGCACCTTCCACTCGATGAGCGAGCGCAGCCGCGCCAGCTGCACCGGCTTGGTCAGCACCGAGAAGCCCTGCGACGCGCCCTTCTTCATCAGCCCGTTGCCGCGATGGGCGGTGATCATGATCGCCGGAACCTGCGCGCCGCAGGCGCGGCGGACCTCGGCGATCGCCACGTCGCCGGTCTCGTCGCCGTCGAGCTGGTAGTCGGCAAGGATGATGTCGGGCGGCATGCCCATGTCGCGCACGTGCCCCAGCGCCTCGCCGATCGAGCGCGCCGCCAGCACGCTGGCCCCCCATTGCTCGAGCTTCTGGGAAAAGGCGTAGAGCACGTCGCTGTCGTTCTCGACCAGCAGCACGATGTGGTCCATCTCGTAGGAGACGGCGGGGGCGCGCTCGCAGCCTTCCACCGGCTCGGCGCGGCGACCGGCGACGGCCTCCATCTCGATGCTGAAGACCGAGCCGACACCGGGCTTCGAGCGCACGCGCACCTGGTGGCCGAGCTGGCGGCAGGTGCGGTCGACGATCGACAGGCCGAGCCCCACGCCCGAGCCGAGCGGCACGTTGTCGGCCCGCGCGAATTCCTCGAAGATGCGCTTCTGGTCCTTGCGGCTGATGCCGATCCCGGTGTCCCAGACCTGCAGCTCGACCCGCCCGCCGCGGCGACGGCAGCCGACCAGCACCCGCCCGCCCTGCGGCGTGTACTGCAGCGCGTTCACCACGAGGTTCTGGATCGAGCGCAGCAGGTAGACCGGGTCGGAGCGCACGTAGACCATGCTCGGCACGACGTCGAGCTGCACCCCCTTGCGCTGCGCCAGCGGCATCTGGTCCTCCCAGACGCTGCGCATCAGCGTGCCGAGGCAGAGCTCGGACGGGGTGAGCGCGCTGTCGGCGCTTTCGAGCCGCGAGATGTCGAGCAGCGAGTGCAGCAGCTGTTCGATCGAGGTGAACGAGCCCTCGAGCCGCTCCACCGTCGGCGCGAAGCGCGTGTCCGCCGCCGCCTCGAGCAGCGTGGCGATGAGCAGCTTGGCGGCGTTGATCGGCTGCAGCAGGTCATGGCTCGCGGCGGCAAGGAAGCGGGTCTTGGACGAGACCGCCGCCTCGGCACGTTCCTTGGCAATGCGCAGCTCTTCCTCGACGCGGGCCTTTTCCTCGAACTGCAGCCGCAGCTGCGCGTTGGCGCGGGTCAGTTCGGCGGTGCGCTCGATCACCCGGTTCTCCAGCATCACCGTGGCGCGGGTTTCCAGCGTCACGTCCTTCAGCTCGAGCAGCACCCCGCCGTCGGGCAGCCGGTGCGCATGCAGGTCCAGCATCCGCCCCGAGGCGTGGCGCAGCCGCCGCCGCAGCCGCCCCTGCCGCTCGAGCCGGTCAAGCCAGTGGCCGATGTCATGCTCGGCCGCCTCGGCGATGAGACCGTGCTGCGCGACGAAATCCAGCATCCGCGCCAGCTCGACCCCCTTCTGCAGGATCGTGTAGGGCAGCCCCAACAACTGGCGGAACTGCTGGTTGTACATCATCACCTCGCCCGCCGGCGAGAAGGTGCAGACCCCCGAGGTCATGTTCTCGAACACCGCCTGCAGATAGTCGGCCTGCCGGTCGATCAGGCTTTCCTTCTCGGACCGGTTGCGCCGCACGATGGCGGTCATCTCGGTGAGCAGCAGCACGAGGTTCTCGTCGCTCGTGCGCTGGAGGTTGATCTGGTACCACCGGTCGCCGGTCAGCTCGATCACCAGCGACACGACCGAGGCCCCCGCCATGCCCCGCCGCGCCTGCGCCAGCGCCGCGTCGAAGCTGCCCTCGACCGTCACGAGGTGATCGCTTTCCGCCATGGCGCCGAGGCAGGCGCCGATCTCGAGCCCCGGGCGCAGCCGGTCCGAGATGTCGGGCAGCAGGCGCTGGAAGATGTCGTTGCAGACCTCGAGCCGCCCGCCGGTGAACAGCGCCACCCCACCGTCGAGCGCCGCCAGCGCGTCGGCGAGGTTCTTGCGCATCCGTTCGCTGTCGTCGCGGGCGTGGCGCAGCGCGTCGGTGGTGCGTTCGAGGTCGCGGGTCTTGGCCCAGACCTGCGCCTGCAGCGCGATGGCTGACTGGAAGGCGCCGTAGGCGGTGCCGCCGACCTCGTGCTGCCGGTTCGCCCGGCGCACCAGCGCGTCGATGATCTTGGCCTGCCGGGCGACCTGAACCTCCAGCGGCTCGTCGGGGTCGATCATGCGAAGTCGCGCCTCCCGGGCTCGAAGAAGGCGACGCCGACGAAGGTCTGGTTGACGTGCACGCCGCAATGCTGCTCGCCGTAGGTGTTGAACCCGACCACCCTGCGGCGGCGGAAGATCTCGCTCACCTCGGGGGCGAGCTGCTTCTGCTCGATCTCCAGCTTGCGCAGCACGCAGTCGAAGCCGAGCACGAAATCCGGCGCCGTGTCGCGCGAGCCGGTCACGTCGAGCTCGTGCTCGAGCGTCTCGAGGATCTCCTTGCCCCGGCCCAGCGTCAGGATCAGCCCGTCGTCGATCGCCCCGAGGAAGGACAGCGCGTGGGTGCTGGGCGCGCCGTGCACCGCCCGCACGTGGTAGTTCATGTTCTGCCGCACCAGCATCGGGTTCTCGGCAAAGACCTCCGGCGAGAGCCGCTCGACCGGGCAGCCGACGATGCGCGCGTATTCGAGCGCCGCCGGGGCGCCGTTGATCTCGAAGACCAGCCGCTCCTCGGGCAGCGCGTGGGTCACCACCATCTGCTGGTCGGTGGGCAGGAAGTGGTCGAAGCCGAGGCCGCGGAACTCGAGGTCGGTCTCGACCAGCAGCAGCAGCGCGGCGTTGGTGTGGAAGCGCCCGTCGTGAAGGACGAAGGTCTCCTCGAAGGCGAGGTTGTCGCCCGCAGAGCCGCCGAAGACCGGCACCTCGCCAAGCGCCGCCTCGAGCGTGGCGACCAGCATCTCCTCCTGCTTCGACAGCCCGTCGGCGAGGATCAGCGCCAGCCGGTTCCAGCCCGCGGTGCGCCGGAAGCGCGCGGCGTGGTTGCGCACGTCCGAGGCGATGGATTTCATCAGGAGCGGCTTCAGCGGCGAGATCAGCATCGAGGCGCAGCGGAAATGCTCGCGCGGGAAGGCCAGCAGCAGCAGCGCCCCGGTCTCGTAGCCCTGGGTGGTGATCGTCCCCGCCGTGGTGCAGCCGAAGACCGGCACCCCCTCCGCCCCCGCCTCCAAAGCCTCGGCCACCGCGTCGAGCACGAGGCCCTCGGGCATGAAGGCAAGGATGAAGCAGGCATCGGAAAGATCGAGCGCCGCCAGCGCCTCGGTCACGGCGGTGGCGGCCGCGGTCTCGTGCGAGACCGAGATCCGGACAAAACGGGGCATCTGGCCGTCTGGCGCCATTCGGGTCAGCGGCTCAGGAAGGCCTGCGCATCGGCATCCGCTGCCCCGATCGTCGTCGCGGGCTGCGAGCTTTCCACCAGCACCGCCGCCTGCGTCCGGTTCTGCACACCGAGCCGCCGCAGGAGCGCGGTGATATGCGCCTTCACGGTGGCCTCGGCCAGGTCCAGTTCGTAGGCGATCTGCTTGTTGGGCTTGCCGGCGCAGATCAGCTTCATGATGCGCTTCTGCTGCGGCGTCAGCTCGGCCAGCTTCGGATGCATCGCCTCGAAGGGCGGCTCCTCGGCCTCTCTCACCGACTCGCCAAGATAGGCGGCATGGACGTAACGGCGGCCTGCGGCGATCTCGGCCAGCGCCTCGCGCAGCAGCGGTGCCGGGGCGTCCTTTGGCAGGAACCCGGCGGCCCCCTCCTGCATCAGCGCCTGCACCACCTGCACCGAGGTCAGCGACGAGATCACCAGCACCGGCACCTCGGGCAGCGCCTCGCGCAGGCGCTGGAATCCGGAGATGCCACAGACATCCGGCAGCTTCAGGTCGAACATCACGAGGTCGGGCCGGAACCCGCCCTCGAGCAGGTCGAGCGCGGCGCGGAGCGTCTGCGCCTTGGCCGGCTCGCATGACGGAAAGGCCAGACGCAGCGCGGCGTCCAGCGCATCGCTGTAGAGCGGATGGTCATCGACGATCAGGACAGGCCCGATCGTGCCCGATGCCGCCGCATCTTGCATGTCTTTCATTGAACTCTCCTCCCACGGAGAGGTTAGCGCATGAAATTTCACTCGCGCAACGGTGTTGTTCCCCAAGGTCAGGAAAGGCGCGCCCCTTTGCCGGCAGGAGCCGGGGCGCGCCCTGCCCTCCTGTTACTTGAGGACACCCTTCTGCTTGGCGACATGGGTGGCGATGGCGTCCATCAGCGGCGGCGACAGGCAGTCATAGGGTTCGAGCCCGAGCTCGCGCAGGCGCCCGCGGATGCCCTCCATGCGGGACGGATCGACACCCGACTCGATGATCGACGAGACGAAGGCGGCGAATTCCGCCGGCGACCAGCCGGTCTCGGACGACAGTTCGGTATGGACGAAATCGAGCCCGTGGAACGGATGGCCCGTGTTCTCGATCCGGCCATACATGTGCACGCCGCAGCCCTTGCAGGCGTGGCGCTGGATCGCCGCCGAGGCGTCGACCACCTCGAGCTTGTCCGCATTCTCGGTCACCTGGACCTGATCGCGCGCGACCACGGCGATCTGGCTGAACACCGCGCCGTCGGGTTTCCAGCACTTGGTGCAGCCGCAGACGTGGTTGTGCGCGGTCTGTGCCCCGATCTTCACCACCACGGGATTGGTGGCGCATTTGCACTTGAGCGTGCCGCCGGCGAACCCGGGACGCGCCGGGGTGATTCCGTTGTCGACCTGCGGATGAATTTTCACATGGCTGTATTGCGCCGCGGACGGGCCTTCATCCCCGCCGAACAGCTTGTCGAGAATTCCCATTGCCTCTTGCTCCTCCCATGCAGCACCGCCTCCCTGCGGCACCCTCGCGCAAGGGTGCGGCCTCTCCGGGGCTCTGGCAATGCAACCATTCGTATCGGCTCGGCATCTCCTTGCCGGTGATCCCGCCCCTGTCCGCGAGGCGTCAGCGCAGCGCGCGGCCGAGATAGGCCGCGGCCTGCTCGGGCGGAAGGTTGGCATCGAGCGCGACGAGCCCGGTGCCGGGCGCGACGTCCAGCGTCTCGCCGTCGGTCACGTGCAGCAGCCGCAGGTGATGCGCGCCGGCCAGCGCCTCGACCCGCGCCGCAAGCCCGATCCCGGGCATCTCGAATCCCGAGGCGATCACCAGCGCCGAGCCCGGCGGCGCCAGATCCTCGATCGCCTGCAGGCCCGGCACCAGCGGCGGGTCGTCGAAACGCCCGGCAAGCGCCATGGCCTCGGCCATCTCGTGCGCCCGGACGAGGCCGGCGATGACATCCTGCATCCCCGCCTCGCCCGCGCCCCGCGACACGACCACCGGCGCGCTGGCGCCGAGCGCCAGCAGCGCCACCCAGCCACCGTCGAGCGCCACGCGCCAGCCGATCAGCGCAAGCGCCTCGGCGGCGGCCACCGACCGGAAAGCCCGCAGCTGGCCGCGCAGCATGGAGGGGCGGAAGTCGGCCACAAGCACGGCGCCGGGCCAGTCCCGCGCGCGCCAGGACCCGGCATGGGCCTGCGCGGTCTCGCGCAGGGCCACCAGGTCGGCAGCGCTGAGGCTTGCGCCGGGCACGTGCAGCGAAGACGTCATCGGGAATTCCTTGGGCATGGGAGGTCGGGCAAATCTCTGGGGTCTCGCGGTTGGAGCACGGGCGAAGACCAGTCTACCCAAGCGGGAAAAGAGCCGGAACACAGCGTTAGGTCGCAGCTTTGCCGCCGCGGCGGCGAGGCCCCGGCGTTCCGCTTTCGCACGCGCCCGAAATGATGCGGTTCTTCCCGTTACCGGCTGGGCGGTCCCCTGGCCGGCCCGGGTTCAAGCTGCGGCTGCAGGGAAAACCGCCCTGCTGCGGGCGCGCGGGCACATGTCGGCAAGGTCAGCGCCCCCCTGCCCTATCCCGTTCGGAAACGGGAATCGTTCCCTTCACCCCCGGCCCGACGCGTCAATCGCGACACGACTCGGAGTCTTCCGCCGAGCCGGTAGACCGACGGAGCGCAGCGGATTGCGGAAAATCGCGTTACCACCGAGACTTCCCGGAATTGGCCCTTTTCCGGAAGTGGGTTTGCCCTTGGGTCAATTAGGCGGTATGCCTGTGGATATCTTTTTCATTGAAAAACAATGTATTGCGGAAATCACGTTGCCGTGGGGTCGCTTGCCGACACCGCATGAGACACCGTTGCACGCAATCCCGAGATTCCAACTAAGTCCTTTTTCTTCTTGAGATCTCATTGGCTCATGGTCATACCTTGTAACGACAAAACGTCGTCAAGGTGCCGCACACCGTTTCCGAGCCGGGATCACCTCCCGAACCTCGCTGTAACGGAAGAGAGCAACCAAGAGAGCGAGCAGTGAACATGAATGCAATCTTGCATGACAAACTCCGCGTTGACGCGGAGCGTCTGAGCGAAGCCCTCGATCAGATGTCGAAGCTTTTCCTCGCTCCCAGGGAGACCAAGGAGCTGAGGACCTTCTCCACTGCCGAGGTCGCGCAGCTGCTCCGGGTGAGCGACGGCTACCTCCGCAAATCGCATTTTGACGGCAAGATCCCGGACGTTCAACAGGGCGTCGGCGGCAAGCGGTTCTACACCGCCGAGGACATCCTCGAGATCCGCCACATCCTTGCGCAGAACGCCAAGGACCCCAACCACTTCCTTCCCGGCCGGAAGGAAGGCGACAAGCTGCAGATCTGGAGCACGGTGAACTTCAAGGGCGGCTCGTCGAAGACCACCTCGACGGTCACCATCGCCCACCGCCTCGCCCTGCGCGGCTACCGCGTGCTGGTGATCGACGCCGATCCGCAGGCCTCGCTCACCACCTTCTTTGGCTACCAGCCGGAAATCGACTTCCGGCACGGTGGCACGCTCTACGACGCGATCCGCTACAACGACGGCGACACCTACCGGGTGCCGATCACCGAGGTCCTGAAGAAGACCTATTTCCCCAACCTCGACCTCGTCCCCGGCGGCATCATGCTGTCGGAATTCGAGACCGAGACGCCGACAGCGCTGAGCCGCGGCGAACAGCCCGTCTTCTTCAACCGCATCCGCGATGCCCTGCGCCAGGTAGAGGACGATTACGACATCGTCATGATCGACTGCCCGCCGCAGCTTGGCTACCTGACCATGTCCGCGGTCTGCGCCTCCACCTCGCTGCTGATGACCATCATCCCCGAGCGGGTCGACCTCGCCTCGGCGAGCCAGTTCCTGACCATGGCCTCGGGTGTCCTCGAAGTGCTGCACTCGAACGGCGGCATCGGCGCCTATGACAACTTCGCCTACCTGCTGACCCGCTTCGACACGCAGGTCAGCACCCAGACCGACCTTGCGGACTGGATGCGGCAGCTGCTCGGGGACAGCGTGATCCCGACGGCCTTCGTCAAGTCCTCGGCGGTCAGCGAGGCGGGCCTCGCGCAGAAGACCGTCTACGAGGTCGATCTCGCGTCGATCAAGAACCGCCGGACCTACGAGCGGGCGATCGAGGCGATCAACGGCGTTTCGGACGACATCGAGAAGCTGATCCAGTCGGCATGGGGACGAGGAGGCAACGATGAAGCGTGATCTGCTGGCCCAGAGTCTGGCGAACATGAACAAGAAGGCCGAGGCTCCTCCCCCGGCGGCGCCCGCGGGCAACACCGCGACGGACGGGGCCCCGAAATCGCTGCGGAACATGTCCGAGGTCCTGTCGCAGGTCGCATCGCAGGCCGCGCAGGACGTCGACGTGGCCGAGATCGCCGACTCCGATCTGTCCGACCGCTTCGACGTCACCGTCGGCCTCGAGCCGCTGGTCGACTCCATCCGCAATTCCGGCCAGCAGCTTCCAGTGCTCCTGCGCTACCGGCGCGGCGCGGGTCCGCGCTACGAGGTGGTCTACGGCCGCCGCCGCATCGCCGCCTGCCGCGTCCTCGGCATCAAGGTCCGCGCGTTCATCAAGGAGATGGACCTGCGCGAATCCCTGCTGTCGCAGGCGCTCGAGAACTCGGCCCGGCTTGAACGCAGCTTCATCGAGCAGGCGGTCTTCGCGACCGAGCTCGAGACCGCGGAGTTCTCGCGCCAGGAGATCTGCGAGGCGCTCGCGGTCGACAAGGGCACGCTCAGCCGGCTCTTGTCGGTGGTGCGCGACATCCCTGCCCCGGTGATCCGCCGGATCGGCGCCGCGCATGACGTGGGCCGCCGGCCCTGGTCCGAGCTGCGCCGGCTGGTGAAACTCGAGATCGCGCCCTCCGAGGACGGCATCCTCGATCTCATCCCAGAGGGGGCCGAGGACGCGCAGGCGCGGGTCTACGCGCTGATCGAGGCGCTGCAGAAGCTCGAGCGCAAGTCGGTCGCGGATGCCAGGGCCAAACCCGCCTCCGTCCCGCCCCGGCAGGTGCCGAACGCCCCGGTCAGCTTCAGCGCCAAGGGCGGCAAGATGGTGATCGAGGTCCGCGGCAAGCGCGACGAGGAATTCATCCAGTTCATCGGCGACCGGCTCGAGGCGCTTTACGGGGACTGGATCAAGGAACGCGACTGAGCTCTGACCGGCGAACGCGCCGGGAGACAGTCTAAGTCATTGAATTCATTGCGTTGGCCACGGCCAACGCCTTGGACAAGAAAAGAAACCGCGAGCAGTAAAGGAGGCAGACGAGAACGCAAAAAGAAACCCCCCGACAGCGGTGAGCTAATCAGAGGGTCCCTGTAACTTAAGCACTTACTTGGTACCCCCAAAATCGAACCACTGCAACACCGATTTCGGTGACCGGTACCTTTTTGCCGTCTGAAATGGCATGAACACCATCACGACCGCGGCACCTGATGCCGGGGCATGGCCGAGCCATGTCCGAACCGATCACGCAGGCTTCCGGCCGATCCTGCGACGGGATCTCCTGCGCCTTCTGAGAAGATGCAGGACGGCGCTCGGCCTCTCCACCGGCGACGTGCTCGTGCTCGACACGCTGCTGTCCTTCCTGCCCTGCCAGGACCGCAGGACGCGCACGGAACGCCCGATCGACCCGGGCACCCTGCTGATCGTCTACGCGTCGAACAGGACCGTCTGCGACCGGGCGAACGGCATGGACGAGCGCGTCCTGCGACGGCACATCGCCCGCCTCGTCGCGGCCGGTCTCCTCGCCCGGCGGGACAGCGCGACGCGCAAACGCTTCCCGCTCAAGGCGCGCGGTCAGGTCACCGCGGCCTACGGACTCGACCTGACGCCGCTGCTGTTGGCCTCGGCCAAGCTGCAGGAGATGGCCGAGGCGATCGAGCTCGAGGAGGAGCAGGTCCGCTGCCTCCGGGCCGAGGCGCTCACCCTCCGGGGCGAATTGCTCGACCATGCCGAGGCGCTCTCGGGCGAGGCGCTTGCCTTCACCCAGACGGCCAAGACGCTCCTGCGCCGCACCACGCTGGGCCTGAGCGGCGTCCGCGCCGTGCTCGCGCGTCTGCGGGCGATCTGCGGCGAGCTCCCCTGCCCCGCGCCCCAGATCCCGGACACCTCCGCGACGACCGAGATGCAGCCCATCGCAGGTGGCGAAAACCGCGTGGATACGGAAAGTGAGTCCGGCGGAAACGGACGAAATGTCCGCCAAGTAGAGTCCCCAAGAAAAGAAACATATCAGGCGCGGAGAAAAACCGGCGACGATATCGGAACGCTCTGGAACGAGTGCAGAGAAGTCGCGGCGCTCTTTCCCGAGGTGCCGAGCAGCGCAAACCGGCTGCGCGAGGTGATCTATCTCATGGGCTCCTACGTAGGCATCGGAGAACGCTGCCTCGCCGACGGTCTGGCTGCGCTGAGCTGGCATGGTCTGCTCCGGGCACTCAACCACATCGCCACAAACTCGCTGCGGATCGCGAAGCCCGAGGCCTATCTCGCCAGGATGAGCCGGGAGTTCGCCGCGGCCAATCCCGCGTAGGTGCTGTGTCTCGGGAGATCGTTTGCGCCTGAACCCTCTCGGCCGTTCCTTTCCGGCGGAGGCGGCCGAGAGAGGCAGGTTTGAGGCCAACCCTCAAATGAGCTGCGCCGCGCGCATTGTCGACCGCTGTTAAGACCGGTGACCTCCCGGCGCAGTCCTTTCACAGACTGCCGGCTTCGCTCGATGCATCAGGATCCACGCAGCCGACGACCTGGGGAACATGACTGAGAACGGCCCGGAAAGCCCGGCGACCCGCTGATGCGCGGGAGGACACAGAAGTCTTTCGACCTCGACGCGCGCGGCCGAGTTCTGAAAAGTTGGCCATGGCCAACTTCAATGCGGATGGGTCTGAAGGAACGGCTGATGCGGTCAGCATAGGCAAGGCCGGCAATTCCCGCTCACCAGCGAAATCGGGCTGATCAATGTCGGGCCGGGCTAGCTGAACGGGGCTCCGGGAAGAAAGTTGGCCATGGCCAACTTTTCACACGCGGACCAACCTCGACCAACTCCGACCGGCGAACAACCCTCCGCGCCTCACTCCGCGGGTTCGGCAGCGCGCTTGCCGGGGGCGTTGCGGTAGGTCAGGGCGCCATCCGAGGCGGCATGGGCGGCGGCGCGGGACTGCAGGTTGATGTGGTGGGGAGACTTCACGCAGACCGGGTCGGTGGCGGCGGGATCGCCCGCGAGCGCCATCGCCTGGCAACGGCAGCCGCCGAAGTCGATCTCGCGCCGGTCGCAGCTCCGGCAGGGCTCCTGCATCCAGTCCGTGCCGCGATAGGCCTCGAAGGCGCTGCCCTCGTACCAGATTTCGGAGAGCGGCCGCTCACGGACGTTGTCGAAGGTCAGGTGCGGGATGGTCTGGGCGGCATGGCAGGGCAGGACGGTGCCGTCGGGCGCGATGTTGAGCCCGGTCGAGCCCCAGCCGCCCATGCAGCGCTTTGGCAGGTCCGAGTGGTAGTCGGCGGGCACGTAGTCGATCACCAGCCGGCCCTTCAGCGCCACCCGCGCTTCTGCAACGATGCGCGAGGCCTCATCGGCCTGCGCCTTCGTCGGCATGAGCGCGTCGCGGTTCGCCAGCGCCCAGCCGTGAAACTGTACCGTGGCAACCTCGATGCGCCGCGCGCCCATCTCCAGCGCCATCTCGAGCGCACGCGGCAGCTGGTGCAGGTTGCGCCGGTGCAGCACGGCGTTGAGCGTCAGCGGCAGTCCGATCTGCCTGATCCATCCGGCGACCTGCAGCTTGCGGGCAAAGCCGCCGCGATAGCCGCCGATCTCGTCGGCCATCTCGGGGGTGGTGCCCTGCAGGCTCAGCTGCACGTGGTCGAGCCCGGCCGAGTCGAGCGTCTGCAGCCGCCGCTCGGTGAGGCCGATGCCAGAGGTGATGAGGTTGGTGTAGAGCCCGGCGTCACGGGCGGCGGAGACCAGCTCCTCGAGATCGCGGCGCGACGCGGGCTCGCCGCCGGAGAGGTGCAGCTGCAGCACGCCAAGCTCGGCGGCCTCGCGGAAGACCCGGGTCCAGTCGGCGGTGGAGAGCTCGGCCTCCTGCCGGGTGAGCTCGAGCGGGTTCGAGCAATAGGGGCAGGAGAGCGGGCAGCGGTGCGTCAGCTCGGCGAGCAGGGCGATGGGCGGCTTGGCTGTGGTCATGGCGGGCCTCCGGTCCGGCGGCGGCGCCGGTGGCGGGCGCCGCGCCATGCGTATTTTCAAAGAGAAGAAGGGGCAGGGGACAGATCGAGGATGCGGCGCGCCTGCAGCGCCTGCAGGAAGCCCGCGCAGTCGCGGGCGATCTGCTCGGGCGAGGCGTCGTAGCGTTCGGCGAGGCAGGCGGTGATCTCGGCGAGGCTGCGGCGGCCATCGACCTCGGAGAGGATGGCGTGGGCGACCGCGTCGAGCGTGACCGCGCGCTCGGGGGCGAGCAGCACCCACTGCTCGCGCACCGTGTCGCGGTGCAGCCGTACGCCGCGGGGCAGGGAGGGGATGGCGGCGGGGTCCATCATGCCGCCTCGCTGCCCTTCGCCAGGCCCTCGCCGGGGCGCCAGGCGCCGGGCGGGATGCGGGCGGGCGCGACATAGGCCCCCCAGAGCGCGTCGAGCTGCGACCAGAGCACATCGGTCTTGAAGATCAGCGCCTTGGCCGCGGCGTCCTGCTTCTCGGCGGTGTCGGCGTGGCTCAATACCCAATCGAGGCCGAAGGCCACGTCCTTCGGCGCCTCCCTGAGGCGGGTGCGGAAGTAGCTGAGCGCGGCGTCGTCGGCGAAGGTGTAGTTCTTCAGCAGCCCCTCGATGCGGCTGGCGTGGATCTTCGGCGCGAAGAGCTCGGTCAGCGAGGCGGCGACCGCCTCGAGCAGGGTCTTGTCGCGCACGAAGCGGACGTAGGCATCGACGGCGAAGCGGGTGGCGGGCAGCACGCCCTCGCAGGAGGCGACGTAGTCGCGGTCGAGCCCCACCGCCTCGGCAAGGCGCAGCCAGCGGCGGATGCCGCCCTCGTTGGTCTCGGTGCCGTCGTGGTCCTCGATGCGCGAGCGCCAGGCACGGCGCAGGTCCGGGTCCTCGACGCGCGACATGAAGGCGGCGTCCTTCATCGGGATCGAGTGCTGGTAATAGTAGCGGTTGATCACCCAGGCGCGCACCTCGTCGGGGGTGCAGCCGCCGCCGTGCAGCCGGTGATGGAACGGGTGCAGGTCGTGGTAGCGCTCGGCCCCGATCTGCCGCAGCCGGGCCTCGAACTCTGCGCGGGATTGTGCCCCCGATTGTGCCTCTGTCATGCGGATAGCTCCATTCCGTCCTGGCCGATGGTCCAGCCGGCGCGCTCGGCGGTGCCGCGTTCGGGCGCGTCGGGGCGCAGCACCGGGTTGGTATTGTTCATGTGGACGAAGACCTTGCGGCCCACGTCGAGCCCTTCGAAGGCGGCGATCGAGCCCTCGGGGCCGCTCATCGACATGTGCCCCATGCGGCGGCCGGTCTTGCCGCCGAGCCCGGCGGCGATCATCTCGTCGTCGCGCCAGAGCGTGCCGTCGAAGAAGACCAGCGCGGCACCGGAGAGCCGGGCGCGCAGCGCGGCGTCGAGCCGGGCGCAGCCGGGGATGTAGAAGGCGCGGGAGGAACCGGCGCGCAGCTCGACGCCGACGGTCTGCTCGCTGATGAGATCGGTCTCGACCTCGGCGCCCTCCATGTAAAGCGGCACCTTGCCCGGCACCGCGAAGAGCGTGGCGAGAAGGCCCGGCGCGATCTCGGCGGGCGTGTCCAGCGCCAGCGGGCTCCGCGTCACCACCGAGGGGGCAAGCGCGGCGAAGACCGGGTTGCCGGCGATCACCTCGTGGATGCCGGGCGTGGCGTAGAGCGTGAAGGGCTGCATCTCGCGAAGGGTCAGCAGCCCTGCCACGTGGTCGATGTCGCCATTGGTCACGAGGACCGAGCGGAGCGGCATGTCGCGCAGCCCGGTGGGGTGCAGCTCGGGGGTGGCGGCGAGCTGCGCGCGGATGTCCGGCGAGGCGTTGAGGATCGCCCAGTCCCTTCCGTTCGCAGAGACGGCCAGCGAGCTTTGGGTCTGGGAGGGAATGTCGCCCGCACGGGCCATCCGGCAGTTCTCGCAGCCGCAGTTCCACTGGGGCAACCCGCCCCCGGCAGCAGCTCCGAGAATTCGCGCGCGGATATGTTGCATCACGTTCTCCGCGCGCGGCTGTTCAGAACAGCACCCCGTCGTCGTGCTCGGGTCCGTACATGTTGATTTCCATGCCGCACTCGATTTCGCGGATCACGGGTTTCGTCCAGGCCATGAAAGTCTCCTCCTGTCGCGGAATGCGATGGCCGGAGTGTGCGCGGCAGGGGGGCATCCGGGCGAGTCTTATGTTCTAAGAACGCCCTAGACGAAGGTCGGTGCCACGGTATTCAGCGCGCCGGAGGGGTGCCCTCGAGGCAGAAACCCTGCTGGCGCAAGGTGATGATCTCGAAGCCGAAATCGGTGCCGGGCTTCAGCTTGCGGCGCAGGTAGCCGATGTAGACGTCGACCACGTTCTCCGAGCGCGACTCCCCGGCCCAGAGCCGGTCGAAGATCTCGCCGCGCGAGAGCGGGCTGCCGGCGTGCGACGCGAGGAGCGAGAGCAGGGCGAACTCTCGGTCGGTCAGGGTCACGCTGCGCGCCGGGGTGCTGAGGCTGTGGTCCGCGGCCGAGAGCCGCGCCGGGGCAGGGCGCAGCGTGGCGGCGCGGTGCTGCTGTACCTTCAGCCGGGCGATCAGCTCGTCGAAGGCGAAGGGCTTGACCACGTAGTCGTCGGCCCCGGCCTCGAGCCCGGCGGCGCGCTGCTCGACCTCCGAGAGGGCCGAGAGCATGACGATGGGCAGCGTGACCCCGGCGGCGCGGGCGGCGCGCACCAGCTCGATGCCGCTGTCGGCGCCGAGCATCACGTCGATCACCGCGGCGTCGAAGCCGCGTGCGGCGAGCCGGTGCAGCGCGAGGTCGGCGCGGTTGCAGGTCTCGACCGCGTAGCCGTGCAGCCCCAGCCCGCGCGCGAGGGCCGAGCAGATCTCGGGGTCGTCGTCGACGACGAGGAGGCGGGGCAGGTCGGTCATGGCGGCAGGCTAGCCCGGGGCGTGCGGCAGGCGAACCGCGATCTTTGTCCCGGGTGCGGCGCCGAGCGCGGCGGAGCGGGGCAGGGGGCTCTCGACCGCGATGCTGCCGCCCTGCTGCTCGATCACCCAGCGGGCCAGCGGCAGGCCGAGGCCGAAGCCCTGGGCGTTGGCGCTGCCGCCACCCTGCGCGAACCGGTCGAAGATGCGCTGCTGCGCCGGGCCGGGGATGCCGGGGCCGTTGTCGGTGAGGGCGATCTCGGCATCCTCCGCGGTCCCGCGCAGCTCGAGCCGCAGCGCGCCGCCGCCGCGGGCGTGGCGGATGGCGTTGCGGATGAGCCCGGTCAGCACCTGCCGCAGCCAATTGCGGTCGGCGAGCACGGTCAGCGGGGCGTCGGGCGTGTGCGGGCCGTCGAGCGTCATCCCGGCGTTCGAGATCTCGGCGGCGGTCTCCTCCACCGCCTCCGACGCCAGCGCCGCGAGGTCGAGGCGGACGGGATCGAGCGCGAGTTGGCCGGTCTCGGACCGGGCGATGCGCAGCAGGTCGTCGATGCGGCGGCTGAGCCGGGTGGCGCGGGCCTCGATCGTGGCAAAGGCGGCCTCGGGGTGCGGCGCGCCCTGCCGGCCGAGTTGCGCCTCCATCAGGATCACCGTGAGCGGCGTGCGCAGCTCGTGGCTGATGTCGGCGAAGAAGCGGCGGCGGTCCTCGTCGGTGCGTTCGAGGCGGGCATTGGCGGCGCGCAGCGCCTCGGTGCGCTCGGCGATGATCTCGCCGAGCCGGGCGCGGTCCTCGGCCACCGCCTCGGCGCGGGCGGCGAGCGCCTGCGCCATGCGGCTGGTCTCGGTGTAGAGCGCGCCGATCTCGTCCTGCCGGGTGCCGGGCAGGGTGATGGCGAAATCCTCCTGCCCGATGCGCCGGGCCGCGCCGCGCAGCGTGTCGAGCCGGTGGAACTGCGGGCGCACGAGGCCGAAGTAGAAGCCGGCGGCGAGCAGCAGCGCGACGAGGCCCATGGTCAGCGCCGCCTGCACCAGCCGGTGCCGCAGGTTGTCGATGCCGGTGAGGATCTCGCGGCGCAGGCGGCGCTCCTCGTTCACCGCCTCGGCGAGCAGCGGCTCCACCCCCGAGGCGAAGGTGTCGAGATAGGCGCGCAGCGCGCCGGGATCGGTGGTGTCCGACAGCAGCCCGGCCTGCGCCGAGCCGAACAGCGCCTCGATCCGCGCGATGGCCAGCGAGAGCGTGGCGCGGCGGCTCTGCGCGTCGAGCCCCTGCGCGCTGGCGACCTCGATGTCGAGCCCGGCGCGCAGCCGGGCGAAGGTCTGGGAGAGGGTCGCGGCGATGCCCTCGGTGCGGGTCGCGCGGGTCGCAGGCGGCTGGCGGCTCTGGATCAGCTCGGCGGCGACGACGATGTAGGTGGAGACCTGCGTCGAGAGCGCGGCGTAATCCTCGAGCCGCGCCTCGGCGGCAAGCGCCGAATCGAGACGGTCCGACACCCTGGCCATCCCGGCCACGATGATCGCCGCGGTGAGCAGCGTCACCAGCCCGAGACAGCCCGCGCCAAGTCCAAGCCGGGCCTTGAGCGAGAGGCCCGTCTGCGCAGGGAATCGACGCCCGGCTTTCATTTTCGCCTAAAACGTGCGCAAATGCCCGCGAGACGGGCATCATCTCCGGGCAATGCTGCGCTGCGGCGTAACTGAAACAAAACTTGGCACCCTGCAGTCAGGACTCGGGAGGATACTGCAAGGGCATCACGTTCAAACCCACGAGGCAACCATGATTGAGCTTTTCTTTATGGCGTGCTTGTCGACTGCGCCGGACCAGTGCCAACCGCGCAGCCTGCTTTATACCGACGTCACCCCCATGGCCTGCATGATGGGGGCCCAGCCCGAACTCGCCCGCTGGGTCGAGGAACACCCGGCCTACACGGTGGCGCGCTGGAGCTGCCGCCCGGTCGGCAGTGGCGAGCAGGAGGCATGATCCTGCCGCCGGCCGCGGACGACCCATTCGTTTGTGATTTTTACCACCCGGATTCATCAGCACGAACCGCTCCCTAAGGAGCAATTGACGCGGGCCGACTCAGGCTGCACCCTCTCCGGCTGGAGAGGGAGACTTTCGTGCAGGGCAACGAGACCGCGGTCCGCTTCGTCGGCAGGAGCATGGGCGGACAGACAGGCAGCGCGCGCGGCGACGCGCGGCACGGGCCGGGACGGTTCGGGGTCACCGCGATCTCGATTTCCGGTCTGCTGCTGCTGTGGGTGCTGGCCGCCTTCCTGACCGGCGACGCGCAGATCCTGCCGCAGCCCTGGGCGCTGGTTCAGCCCTTTGCCGAGGCGCTGCGCTCGGGCGAGTTGCCGTATCACCTCGGCCGCACGCTGGCCCGCGTCGGCTGGGCCTTCGTGCTGGCCATGGGGCTCGGCATCGCGCTCGGCATGGCGATGGGCCGCTACCCGAGGCTCGACCGCTGGCTCGATCCCTGGCTGGTGATCTTCCTCAACCTGCCGGCGCTGGTGCTGATCGTGCTGTGCTACCTCTGGATCGGCCTCAACGAGACCGCGGCCATCGTCGCGGTCACGCTCAACAAGATCCCCAACGTCGCCACGGTGATCCGCGAGGGCGCGCGGGCGCTCGACCCGGGGCTCGACGCCATGGCGCGGGTCTACCGGATGCCGGCGCTGCGGCGGTTGCGCCATGTCGTGCTGCCGCAGCTTGCCCCCTTCATCACCGGCGCGGCGCGCGCCGGGATCGCGGTGATCTGGAAAATCGTGCTGGTGGTCGAGTTCCTTGGCCGCTCGGACGGGGTGGGCTTCCAGATCCACCTCTATTTCCAGCTCTTCGACGTCGCGATGGTGCTGGTCTACGCCTTTTCCTTCATCGCGGTGATGCTGGCGGTGGAATGGCTGGTGCTGCAACCCTGGGAGCGGCGCGCGCGCCGCTGGCGGGGGTGACGGAAGGACCTGAATGACCGCCCTCGACGTCTCCGACCTGCGCTACAGCTACGGCCCCAAGCGCGCGCTCGACGGGGTGAGCTTTGCGCTGCGCCCCGGCTTCACCGCGCTGCTCGGCCCCAACGGGGCCGGCAAGTCGACGCTCTTTGCCCTGCTCACCCGGCTCTTCGTCACCCGCGAGGGGCGGATCACCGTCGCCGGGCACGACCTTGCGAAGGAGCCGCGCGCGGCGCTGTCGAAGATCGGCGTCGTGTTCCAGCAGCCGACGCTCGACCTCGACATGAGCGTGATGCGCAACATGCGCTACTTCGCGGCGCTGCACGGCATCTCGGGCGGCGAGGCGGTGCGGCGCGCGGAGGCGGCGCTGGCGCAGCTCGGCATGGCGGAGCGGGCGGGCGAGAAGGCGCGCAACCTCAACGGCGGCCACCGGCGGCGCATGGAGATCGCCCGCGCGCTGATCCACGAGCCCGAGGTGCTGCTGCTGGACGAGCCGACCGTGGGGCTCGATTTCGAGAGTCGGCAGGCGATCACCGCGCATGTGCATGAATTGGCGAAGGCCGGGCTGACCGTGCTCTGGGCCACCCACCTCGTGGATGAGATCGGCGACGGCGACGACGTGGTGGTGCTGCACCGGGGCAAGGTGCTGGCGCATTGCCCTGCGGCCGAGCTGCGCGGCGAGAGGCCGCTGGCCGAGGTCTTCATCGAGATGACCGGCACCCGGGCAGGGGAGGGGGGCGCATGAACGGCTGGCTCGTCGCCATGCTGGCGATCGTCCGGCGCGAGGCGATGCGCTTCGTGCACCAGCGCTCGCGCTTCCTTGCCGCGCTGGTGCGGCCGCTGGTCTGGCTGGTGGTCTTCGCCGCCGGCTTCCGCGCCGCGCTCGGTCTCTCGATCGTCCCGCCCTACGAGACCTACATCACTTACGAGGTCTACATCATCCCCGGCCTCTGCGGGATGATCCAGCTCTTCAACGGCATGCAGAGCTCGCTCAGCCTGGTCTACGACCAGGAGATGGGCTCGATGCGGCTCTTGCTGACCTCGCCGCTGCCGCGCTGGTGGCTGCTGCTGTCGAAGCTGCTGGCGGGGGTCGCGGTCTCGGTTCTGCAGGTCTACGTCTTCCTCGCCGTGGCGGCGGGCTTCGGCATCGTGCTGCCGGGCTGGGGCTATGTCTGCGTGCTGCCGGCGCTGATCCTGTCGGGGCTGATGCTGGGGGCGCTGGGGCTGCTGATCTCGTCGACCATCCGCCAGCTCGAGAACTTCGCCGGGGTGATGAACTTCGTGATCTTCCCGATGTTCTTCCTGTCGACCGCGCTCTACCCGCTCTGGAAGATGGCCGAGAGCTCGAGCGTCCTGCACGACATCTGCGCGGTGAACCCCTTCACCCACGCGGTCGAGCTGATCCGCTTCGCGCTCTACCAGAGCCTGAACGGCTGGTCGCTGCTCTGGGTGGTGCTGGCCTTCGCGGTCTTCTTTGGGCTGGCGCTGCTGGGCTACGACCCGGCGCATGGCATGACCCGCCGCCGCAAGGGCGGCTGAGGCCCGCGCGCCAGGAGGCGCACGGGCCGGTGTCAGCGGCGCGCGCCTCAGGCGAGCGCGGCGACGACGATGAATTCCACCAGGTAGTCGGGGGTGGCGAGCTTTGCCTCGCCGGTGGCGCGGGCCGGCGGGTTGGCCGGATCGACCCAGGCGTCCCAGACGGCGTTCATCGCCGGGAAGAGCGCCATGTCGGCGAGCCAGATGGTGGTGGTCAGGATGCGCGACTTGTCGGTGCCGGCGGCGGCCAGCAGCCGGTCGACCTCGGTCAGCGCGTCACGGCTCTGCTCGGTGACATCGGCGCCATGGCCGACCTGGCCGGCGAGGTAGACGATGCCGTTGTGCACGACGGCCTGGCTCATGCGGGCGCCGGGTTCGATGCGGGTGATGGTCATGAAACGTCCTTTCACAGGGCGGCGAGGTCCGGGGCTGCCCCGGGATATGCTGCCGCAAGCCAAGATCCGTGCGCGGCGGGCGGAGCCGCACCGCGCCACGGCGCCCAGATAGACCGGCTGCCGGGACGGCAGCAAGACGTCGCGCGCAGCCCGCGGCGCGGCGTGGCGGTCCAGCCTGCCCGGGGAAGCGGCGAAAGCGCGGCCGCGCGGGGAAAAATGACGCGACGACACCACTTCCGACTTTTCCTATTTGATCAAAAAATCATCGACAAGGCTCAAATTCTGGCCGAACCTCGCGCTGACGCACACCTGACGTCGCGAAGCCTGTTTGCTCCATCCCCGGGATGTCGAGATTGGCGGAAGCGGCGCCGGACTGTGCGCCGGGAGACAAAGAAACCACAGGGAGACGACCATGACCCGACACACCCCGTCGCGGACCATGCGCATCGGCGCAGCGATGCTGACCGCGGCGCTGCTGTCCAGCACTGCAATGACCGCCATGGCTGACACGCCGCCGAACATGCTGGTGATCGCGCAGCGCATCGACGACGTCAAGACGATGGACCCGGCCGAGAGCTTCGAGTTCACCGGCGCCGACATCAGCCGCAACGTCTACGAGCCGCTGGTCGACTTCGACCCGCTGGACCTCGACGCCGGCTACCAGCCCAAGCTGGCCGAGAGCTGGGAAGTGTCCGAAGACGGCACCCAGATCACCTTCAAGATGGCCGACGGCCACGTCTTCTCGACCGGCAACCCGGTGACGGCGAAGGACGCCGAGTTCTCGCTGCGCCGCGCGGTGCTGCTGAACAAGACCCCGTCCTTCATCCTGACCCAGTTCGGCTTCACCCCCGAGAACGTCGAAGAGACCATCGTCGCCCCCGACGACAAGACGCTGGTGCTGAAGCTCGACAAGGCCTACGCCGTGTCCTTCGTGCTGAACTGCCTGACCGCGACCATCGGCGGCATCGTCGACATGAAGGCGGTCATGGAGCACGAGGTCGACGGCGACATGGGCAACGCCTGGCTGCGCGACAACACCGTCGGCTCGGGCCCCTACAAGCTTGCCTCGTGGAAGCCGAACGAGAGCTACACGCTCGACCTGAACCCCGAGTTCACCGGCGAGGCGCCGGCGATGAAGCGCGTGATCGTCCAGCACATCCAGGAAAGCGCCACCCAGCGCCTGCAGCTGGAACGCGGTGACGTGGACATCGCCCGCAACCTCTCGCCCGAGGACGTGGCCGGTCTCGACGGCGTTGCCGGCGTCAAGGTCGTCGACGAGCTGCGCGGCCGCCTGATGTACTGGTCGGCCAACCAGAAGAGCGAGATCCTGTCGAACCCGAAGGTGATCGAGGCGATGAAATACGCCACCGATTACAAGGGCATGGAAGACAGCTTCCTGAAGGGCCAGTACGTGACCCAGCAGGCCTTCCTGCCCAAGACCTTCATGGGCGCGATCGACGACGCCCCCTATTCGCTCGACCTCGAGAAGGCCAAGGCGCTGCTGACCGAGGCCGGCTACCCGGACGGGTTCGACGTGACCATCGGCGTGCGCGAGGCGCAGGACCGGATCGACATCGGCCAGTCGCTGCAGAACACCTGGGGCCAGATCGGCATCAAGGCCGAGCTGGTCGTCGGCACCGGCGCGCAGACGCTCGACACCTACCGCGCGCGCCAGCACCAGGTCGCGCTCGAGGCCTGGGGCCCGGACTATCCCGACCCCAACACCAACGCGGGCACCTTCGCCTACAACCCCGACAACAGCGACGAAGCCGGCGCGACCGGCCTCTTGGCCTGGCGCAACGCCTGGGCGCTGCCGGAAATGAGCAAGGAGACCCTCGCCGCGGTGGTCGAGCAGGACAGCGACAAGCGCGCCAAGATGTACGAGGACCTGCAGCGCGAGTTCATGGCAACTGCGCCCTTCGCCATCATGTTCCAGCAGATCGAGCAGAACGCGATGAAGGACGGCGTCGAGCACTTCGTGGCCGGCGGCGCGACCACCGCGGTCTCCTACTGGGCCGTGACGAAGTAAGCCCGTGACGCAGCAGACGACAAACACCGGGGGAGGGCGCGTAGCGCCCTCCTTCCCGCCGAACTGGCTGAAGAAGACCGTCAGCCTTGCCTTCACCGTGGCGATCACCCTGCTGGGGCTGCTCTTCGTCACCTTCATGATCGGCCGCGTGATGCCGATCGACCCCGTGCTCGCGGTCATCGGCGAGCGCGCCACCCAGGCGCAATACGACCAGGTCTTCCTGGAGCTGGGTCTTGACAAGCCGCTGATCGTGCAGTTCGGCATCTATGTCGGAGACGTGCTGCAGGGCGATTTCGGCACCTCGATCCGCACCGGCAAGCCGGTGGCCGAGGACATTGCGCGCGTCTTCCCCGCCACGCTGGAACTCGCCACGCTGGGCACGCTCCTCGGCGTCGTCCTCGGCGTTCCGCTCGGCGTGCTGGCCGCGGTTTACCGCGGCAGCTGGATCGACCAGATCTCGCGGCTGATCGGGCTCGTGGGCTACTCCATGCCGATCTTCTGGCTCGGCATGATGGGGCTGCTGATCTTCTACGGCATCCTCGGATGGGTGGCCGGACCCGGGCGGCTCGGCGTCTTCTACGAGGGGCTGGTGCCGACGCGCACCGGGCTCTTGCTGCTCGACGCGATCATCGCGGGCGACTGGGACGTGTTCAAGGACGCGCTCTCGCACATCATCCTTCCGGCCTGCCTGCTGGGCTACTTCAGCCTTGCCTACATCAGCCGGATGACCCGCAGCTTCATGCTCGAACAGCTGAACTCGGAATATGTCATCACCGCGCGGGTGAAGGGCCTCAGCGAGTGGAACGTGGTCTGGCGCCACGCCTTCCGCAACATCGCCATCCAGCTCATCACGGTGATCGCGCTGGCCTATGCCAACCTGCTCGAAGGCTCGGTGCTGACCGAGATCATCTTCGCCTGGCCGGGCATCGGCAGCTACATCACCACCTCGCTGCTGTCGAACGACATGGCCTCGGTGCTGGGCGGCACGGTGGTGATCGGCACGATCTTCGTGTGCCTCAACATCCTGTCGGACCTGCTCTACCGCTTCTTCGACCCGAGGGCCAAGTCATGACCCCGAACGCAAAGACCGACGCGAAGCCGGGCCTCAAGGCCTGGCTGCTGACCGACACGCCGCAGTCCCGCGGGCAGGCGCGCGCCGCCGCCTGGTACCAGGGCTGGCTGAAACTGACCTCCAACAAGCTGACCTCGCTCGGCCTCATCGTGCTGGTGCTGCTGGTGCTGGCGGCGCTCTTCGCGCCGATACTGGCCACCGACAACCCCTTCGCGCAGGATCTCGGCGCGCGGCTCAAGCCGCCGGGATGGGAGGGGCATCTCTTCGGCACCGACAGCCTGGGCCGCGACATCTACTCGCGGCTGCTCTTCGGGGCGCGGATCTCGATCTACATCGTGCTGCTGGTGGCGCTGGTGGCGCCGCTGCTGGGGCTGATCATCGGCACCACCGCGGGCTATTTCGGCGGCATCGTCGACACGCTGCTGATGCGCGTCACCGACATCTTCCTCGCCTTCCCGCGGCTCATCCTCGCGCTCGCCTTCGTGGCGGCGCTGGGGGCGGGGATCGAGAACGCCGTGCTGGCGATCTCGCTGACCGCCTGGCCGCCCTATGCGCGGATCGCCCGGGCCGAGACGCTGACCATCCGCAACTCGGACTTCATCCACGCCATCCGCCTGCAGGGCGCGGGGCCGGTGCGGATCATCACGCGGCACATCTGGCCGCTCTGCATCTCGTCGCTGGTCATCCGGGTGACGCTCGACATGGCGGGGATCATCCTCACCGCCGCGGGCCTCGGCTTCCTCGGCCTCGGGGCGCAGCCGCCGAGCCCGGAATGGGGTGCGATGATCTCGGAGGGGCGCAAGTACATCCTCGACTACTGGTGGGTGGCCACGATCCCCGGTCTCGCGATCTTTGCCATCTCGCTCGCCTTCAACCTGATCGGTGACGGGCTGCGCGACGTGCTCGATCCGAAGGAGGGCGGCAAATGAGCAATCTTCTGGATATCGAGAACCTCTCGGTGCGCTTCCCGACGCGCTCGGGGACCTTCGAGGCGGTGCGGGGCATCTCGCTCTCGCTCGGCCGCGAGCGTCTGGGGATCGTCGGCGAGTCCGGCTCGGGCAAGTCGATGACCGGCCGGGCCATCCTCGGCCTCATCCGCAAGCCGGGGCAGGTGACGGCGGATCGCATGGAGATGCAGGGCGAGAGCCTGCTCACCGCCTCGCCCAAGCGGATGCGGGCGATCCGGGGCAAGCACATCTCGATGATCATGCAGGACCCCAAGTACTCGCTGAACCCGGTGATGACCGTGGGTGACCAGATCATCGAGGCGCTGCGCACCCACGAGAAGGTGGGCAAGGCGCAGGCCCGCACCCGCGCGCTCGAGATGCTCGACGCCGTGGCGATCCGCGAGCCCGAGCGGGTGATGAAGCTCTACCCGCACGAGGTGTCGGGCGGCATGGGCCAGCGCATCATGATCGCGATGATGCTGATCCCGAACCCCGAGATCCTGATCGCCGACGAGCCCACCTCGGCGCTCGACGTGTCGGTGCAGCTGCAGGTGCTCGAGATCATGGACAAGTTGGTGCGCGAGCGCGGCATGGGCCTGATCTTCATCAGCCATGACCTCAACCTCGTCGCGGGCTTCTGCGACCGGGTGGCGGTGATGTATGCCGGGCGGATCGTCGAGGTCTGCGAGGCAGGCAAGCTGCACGAGGCGAAACACCCCTACACGCTGGGCCTGCTAAACTCGGTCCCCGATCTCGAACGCCCGCGGCCGCGGCTGGAGGCGCTGACGCGCGATCCCGCCTGGCGCGAGGCCCCGTCCGTGAGTGCGATGCTATGAGCCAGCCGGAAATCCAGATCGAGGGGCTCGAGGTCTTCTTCGGCGACGGTCACGAGCGCACCCGCGTGGTGCACGGGATCGACCTCAGCGTCGCGCAGGGCGAAAGCTACGGGCTGGTCGGCGAGTCCGGCTCGGGCAAGTCCACGGTGCTGCGCGCGCTGGTCGGGCTGGTGCCGGACTGGCACGGCGCGATGAGCGTCGGCGGCGAGAAACTGTCCCGGCTCGGCCGGTCGAAGGAGTTCTACCGCCGGGTGCAGATGGTCTTCCAGGACCCCTACGCCTCGCTGCATCCGCGCCAGACCGTCGACCGGGTGCTGAGCGAGACGCTGGCCCTGCACGGCATCAGGGATGGCGTGGACGCGCGCATCGACCGGCTGCTGGAACAGGTGGGTCTCGGCGGCGGCTTCCGCTTCCGCTACCCGCACCAGCTGTCGGGCGGCCAGCGCCAGCGCGTCGCCATCGCCCGGGCGCTGGCGCCCGAGCCCAAGGTGCTGATGCTCGACGAGCCGACCTCGGCGCTCGACGTGTCGGTGCAGGCCGAGATCCTCAACCTGCTGTCGGACCTGCGCGCCGAATTCGGCCTCACCTACCTGATGGTCAGCCACGACCTCGGCGTCATCGGCCACATGTGCGACCGCGTCGCGGTCATGCAGAAGGGCGAGATCGTCGAGACGCTGGAGGTGGACGCGATGCGCAGGCTCGAGGCGCAGCACCCCTACACCCGCCACCTGCTCGACAGCGCCCTGCGCTCCTCGGGCCACGCGGGCATGGCCGCCGAGGCCAAGCTCTCGGCCAGCTAGGGCAGGGGCACCCCCAGGACATGGAAACACCCGGGCAGGAGACTGCCCGGGTGTTCTGCTTTCGGGGACGGTTGGTTGCTGCCGTCACAGCCCCCGGATCATCCCGCCGTCGACGCGGATCATCGAGCCGGTGACGTAGGCGGCCTGGGCCGAGCAGAGGAAGGTGACCACCGCGCCGAACTCCTCGGGGGTGCCGTAGCGGCCCGCGGGGATGGTCTTGCGGCTGGCCTCCTGCACCGCCTCGAGCGAGGCGCCGGACTTGTCGGCCTTGATCCCGTCGAGCTGCGCCAGCCGGTCGGTCGCAATCCGGCCCGGCAGCACCATGTTCACCGTCACCCCATGCGGCGCGACCTCCTCGGCGAGGGTCTTCGACCAGCCCGCCACCGCGCCGCGCACGCCGTTCGAGAGCGCGAGGTTCGGGATCGGCTGCACGATGCCCGACGAGCCGATGGTGACCACCCGGCCCCAGCCCTGCGCGATCATGCCGGGCAGCGCCGCGTCGGTGATCGCGAAGATCGGCGTGGCCATGGCCTCGAAGGCCGCGGCCCAAGCCGCCGTGCTCTGGCCCTTGGCGGGGCCCGCGGCGGGGCCGCCGCAGTTGTTGACCAGGATGTCGACCGGCTGCTCGGCGAGCCGCGCGATCAGCGCCGCGACCGCGCCCGCGTCGGAAAGATCGAGCGCCAGACCCTCCATGCCCTCCGCCGGGGCCGCGCCGCTGCGCGAGGCGGCGATCACATGTGCGCCCTCGGCGGCCAGCAGCGCCGCGCTCGCGGCACCGAGCCCGCGGCTCGCGCCGAGCACCAGCGCCGTCTTGCCCTTCAGTCCCAGATCCATCAGTTCAGCTCCTTCAACCGTTTCTCCTGCCGGGCGAGCAGGCGCTCGACCTCGGCGATGGCCGCGGGCGCGAGCCCCGCGCCCGGCGCGCGCAGCGCCGCCGAGCCGATGGCGCCGCGTTTCGCCAGCACGTATTTGCGCACCGCCAGCCCCGCGCCCGGCTGCTGCTCGTAGCGCACGAGCGGCAGGTAGGCGTCGAAGATGTCCTGCGCCCGGTCCATATCGCCCGCGCCGGCGAGGCGCACAACCTCCGCCAGCATCTCGGGAAAGCCGAAGCCGGTCATCGCGCCGTCGGCGCCGCGGGCCATTTCCTCGGGCAGGAACACCCCGCCGTTGCCGCAGAGGATCGAGATGCGGCGGCGGCCCTCGGCCTCGGCCTGGCGGAGTTTCGTGATCTTGGCGAGGCCCGGCCAGTCCTCGTGCTTGAGCATGACGACCTGCGGCACGTCGTCGATGATCCGGCCCAGCACCTCGTCCGAAATCTGCACGCCGGTGGCCAGCGGGAAATCCTGCAGCACGATCGGCACGTCGTCCCCGAGCGTGCGGGCGACCTGGCCGAAATAGGCGTGGATCTGCGGGTCGGTCTTCAGCGAGCCGGGCGTCGTGACCATGCAGCCCGCCGCGCCCATGTCCATCACGGCGCGGCCAAGCTCGCCGATGGCGGCGAGGCCGGGGGCCGAGACGCCGACCACCACGGGCTTGCCGGCGGCGCGCTTGATCACCCGCTCGGCGACGGCGCGGCTCTCGGCCTGCGTCAGCTTCGGCGCCTCGCCCATCATGCCGAGGATGGTGAGCCCGTCAGCCCCCTTCTCGAAGTAGAAATCGGTCACCCGGTCGAGGCTGTCCCAGTCGATCGCGCCGGTCCCGGTGAAGGGCGTGACGGAGATGACGTAGACGCCGCGGGCGTCGGAAGTGAGCAGGGTCATTGGAGGTGTCCTTGGATCATGGCGGCGGGGTCAGCCCCGCGGCGGCTCGGCGATCAGCAGGTCGCTGTCGGCGAAGGCGGCGCGCAGGTCCGACATGAAGCTGTGCAGCAGCCCCGAGTAGGGCACGCCGCGCCGGGTATACATCACCGCCTTCACCTCGCAGGCGGGCAGGAAGGGCTTGCAGACCAGCGCGTCGGTGGCGTGGGTGGTGGCGGAATAGGGATCGACCACGGTCACCCCGAGGTTCTGCGCGGCGAGCACCGTGGCGGTGGCGCAGTATCGCACCTCGATGCGCGGGGCGTAGATCGCGCCGACCTGAGCGTAGGCCTTGCGCACCAGCTGCCCGAGGTTCGAGGCCATCTCGAGCCCGACCAGCGGCTCGTTCTGGAGGTCGAGCGCTGTCAGGTGCGGGCGTTCGGCCAGCGGGCTCGTCTTCGGCACGAGCGCAACCATGTGCGCGCGTTGCAGCACGTCGCTGTTCACCGCGGTCTGCCGGTCGTGGTCGATGGCAAGGCCGATGTCGGCCTGCCCGCTCTGCACCGCGTCCTTGACCTGCTCGAGACGTCGCACGTCGAAGGCGACCGACACGTCGGGACGGCTCTCGAGGAAGCGGCGCAGCGCGACGGGGGCGACGGAATAGCCGAGCGGCGGGGTGGCGATGACCTTGAGCCGCCCGGCCATGCCGAGCTTCATGTCCCGCGCGCGCTGCGAGAAGCCGCGCATCAGGCTGAACACCGGGCGGATTTCCTCGTAGAGCGATTTCGCCTCGGCGGTCGGTTGCAGCCGCCGCCCGGTGCGTTCGAAGAGCGTGAGGCCGAGCTGCGTCTCGAGCTGGCGGAGCCCGGCCGAGACCGCGGGCTGCGAGATGCGCAGCTGTTCGGCGGCCTCGACCGTGGTGGCGCAGCGCATCATCGCGGCGAAGATCTCCAAGAGCCGCAGCGAGACGTCGGGAAGGCCCGGCTCGGGGATCATCGCGGCGCCCCGACCAGCCCCAGCGCCATGGCGGCGGCGGCCTGCACCGGGTCGATCACCGCGATGCCGATGTCGCGCTCGAGCTTCGCCCGGATCGGCGCCATGCCGGCGCAGCCCAGCACCACCGCGCCCGCGCCCTTGGCGGCCAGCTCGCGGCCGAGGGTGACGCACATTCGGTAGACCTCCGGGTCGCGCCCCGAAGCCTCGGCCGAGACGCCGGGCAGGGCCAGCTCGGCGGCGAGGCGGCTCTCGGCCCCCATGGCGCGGATCCTGACGCGGTGGCGGGCGACCGAGCCGGGGGCGAGCGCAATGATGCCGAAGAGATCGGCGCGGGCCATTGCGGTGAGGATCCCCGCCTCCTGCACGCCGATCACCGGCTGCTTCACCAGCGTCCGGGTGAGCTCGACGCCGGGGTCGGAGAAGCAGGCCGAGACATAGGCGGCGGCATCGGGCCGGGCCTGCGCGGCCTCGGCGAAACCGAGCCCGGCGCGGGCGACGTCCTCGGCGGTCATGATCGTGGCCGGCGAGGCGGGCAGGTCGGTGACCTCGAAGGCGGGGCCGTTGGCGGGGGCGAGATGGGCGATGGCCTCGCGGATGCCCTGCGTGACGCTGGAGGCGGAGTTGGGGTTGATGATCAGGATCGGGCCCATCAGCGCAGCTCCGCGCCGAAGTTCTGCGCCGGGTCGAGCTCCTTGGCGGTCCAGCCGGGCTTGCCGCGCAGGTCGACGGGCTGGCGGGCGACGAAGCGGCCCTGACCTTCCTTGGCCTTGAGTTCCCCATGCTCGACGATGACCGCGCCGCGGTTCATCACGACCTCGGGCTTGCCGGTGATCTCCATGCCCTCGAAGGGGGTGTAGTCCATGCTGTCGTGCTGGTCCGCGGCGGTCACCGTGACCCGTGCCTCGGGGTTCCAGATGGCGATGTCGGCATCCATGCCGGGCGCGATCCGGCCCTTGGTGTCGCAGCCGAAGGTCTTGGCGGCATTGGTGGACGAGAGCGCCACGAACTGCTCGAGCGTGATCCGGCCCTTCACCACCCCCTCGGAGAAGAGATAGGGCAGGCGCGCGGCGATGCCGGGCATGCCGTTGGCGATCTTGGGATAGGGAATGTCGTTCCCGTTCAGGAACTTGCCGGTCTCGTCGAAACGGTAGGGGGCGTGGTCCGAGGAGACGCTCTCGAAGGTGCCCTGCGCGATGTGGTGCCAGAGCGCGTCCTGCGTGCGCCCGTCGCGCAGCGGCGGCGAGCAGATGTACTTCGCCCCCTCCATGCCCGGCCGGTCGAGATCGGCCCGGGTGAGCGCGAGGTACTGCGGGCAGGTTTCGGCGAAGAGCTTGGCGCCGTTGAACTTTTCCCGTCGGACGATCTTGGCCCCGCCCTCGGTCGAGACGTGGACGATGAAGAGCGGCGCGTCGACCAGCTTGGCGAGCTGGATGGCCCGGTTGATCGCCTCTTCCTCGGCCAGCTCGGGGCGCGAGATGGCGTGGTACTTGGGCGCGGTCAGCCCCTTGGCCGCCAGCCTGCGGTTCATCCATTTGACCATGTCGTTGTTCTCGGCATGGACCATGGTGATCGCGCCGTGCTCGCGCGCCACCGTCAGGATGTCGAGCATGCCGCCGTCGCCGAGGTTCATCAGGTCGTAGGTCATGAAGACCTTGAACGAGGTGATGCCGCGGGCGAAGGCGCGGGGCAGCTGGTCCTCGAGCACCTCGGGCTTCGGGTCCGAGATGATGAGGTGGTAGGAGTAATCGATGACCGAGCGCGCGGCGCGGGCGTCATAGGTGGCGATCACCTCGTCGACCGACTGGCCGCGGTGCTGGGCAGCGAAGGGGATGAAGGACGAGTTGCCGCCGAAGGCCGCCGAGATCGAGCCCGAGAGGTAATCGTCGGCGGTCATCACGCCCGAGGAGCTTTCCTGCGCGATATGGGCATGGGCCTCGATGCCGCCGGGCAGGACGATGCGCCCGCCCGCGTCGATGCGGCGGTCTCCACCCTCGATGCGTTCGGCCACGGCGATGATGCGCCCGTCCCTGATGCCGATGTCGCCCTTCGCCGTGTAGTCGGCGGTCGCGATCATGCCGCCGTGGATCACCGTGTCGAATTGCATCCCGTCTCTCCTTCCGTGCCGCCCCGGGCGGTCGTTCCGTCTGTCCCCGCGGGGACACGCGCCGGGACAGGCCCGGCGCGCCTGTCTTATTCCGGCAGCTTGACGCCGGTCTGGCTGGCGATCAGCCCGTAATGCTCGATCCGGCGGTGCGCGGCGAAGTTGAACACCGTCGACTTGCCGAAGTCGCACTTGGCGAAATCCGCCTCGTGGGTGATCAGCTCGTCTCCCTCGCCCGTCGCCTTGGCGACCACGAAGCCGTCGGGATCGACGATGATCGAGCCCGCGAACATGTGGTTGCCGTCCTCCATGCCGCACTTGGCCACGGCCACGGCATAGGTCGAGTTCTGGTAGGCCCCGGCGCAGACCGACAGCTCGTGGTGGTACATGCGCCGCTCGATACCCTCCTCGGTCGAGAGGTTGTTCTGGCTGGGCGTGTTGTAGCCGATGGTCACCAATTGCACGCCCTGCAGGCCGAGCACGCGCCAGCTTTCCGGCCAGCGGCGGTCGTTGCAGATCGCCATGCCCATGATGATGCCCTGGTTCTTGACCACGCCGAAGCCGGTGTCTCCGGGCAGGAAGTAGCGTTTTTCAAGGTGCTGGTGGGTGCGCTCGGGCTCGTACTGGGCGTGGCCGGGCAGGTGGGTCTTGCGGTACTTGAGCACGATCTCGCCCTCGGGCGAGACGATGATCGAGGTGTTGAAGTGATCGCCCTCGGGGGTCAGCTCGCAATAGCCAAAGGTGACGCCCATGCCGTACTCGCGGGCCTTGTCGAAGAGCGGCTGGACGGCGGGGTTCGGCATCTGGCTCTCGAACCAGTGGTCGAACTCGGCGCGGTCCTCGACGTAGAAGCGCGGGAAGAAGGTGGTCAGCGTCATCTCGGGGTAGACGAGGAACTTCACGCCCTTCGCATGCGCCTCGTCCATCAGCGCGATCATTCGGGCGATCACCTCTTCGCGGGTCTCGTCCTTCTGGATGCCGCCGATCTGCGCGCCGCCGATTATCATCTTGGTCATGGGAATTTCCTTTCAGGGACGTTCAGTGCACCGCCAGCCCGCGCTGGTACCGCGAGATCAGCCGGACGAGCGGCCAGAGGATCGCGAGGTAGATCAGCGCCGCGAGGATGAGCGGCGAGGAGTTGTAGGTGACCGAGCGGGCCATGTTGGCCGAGTAGAGCAGCTCGGAGAGGGAGACGACCGAGGCGAGCGAGGTCAGCTTCACCACCTCGACGGTGTTCGAAAGCAGGTCCGGCAGCACGTTGCGGATCGCCTGCGGCAGGATCACGTGGGTCAGGGCCTGTGCCTTGCTCAGGCCGGTGGCGCGGGCGGCCTCGGTCTGGCCCTTGGGCACCGACTGGATGCCGGCGCGGAAGACCTCGGCGAAATAGGCCGAGTTGTTGAGGAAGAAGGCGACCACCACGGCCATGAAGGGGCTCAGCTCCAGCCCGGCGAAGGGCAGGCCCGAGAAGACGAAGACCAGCAGCACCAGCGGCGGCAGCGCGCGGAAGAGGTCGATGAACCCCACGGCGGGCCATTTCAGCCAGGCGCGCGGCGAGAGCGCGGCGAGCGCCAGGAACAGACCGCCGACGAGGCCGAGCCCGATGACCACGGCGCAGAGCTCGAGCGTGATGATCAGCCCCTTGAGCAGCAGCGGCCAGGCCTGGCTCATGATGTCGAGGTTGAAGAAGAGGTCGATGAAGTTGCTCATGCTCAGACCGCCCAGGCATAGCGCTTCTCGAGGAGGCGCGAGAGGATGACGACCGGCAGGAAGATCGCGAGGTAGGCGAGCGCGGCCATGGTCAGCGGCGTCGCCGAGCCCGAGAAGCTCTGCGCCGAGGAGGAGACGGCGAGGATTTCCTTCACCCCGATCACCGAGCCGAGCGCGGTCATCTTGGTGATCGCCAGCGCGCGGTTCACGAGCGGCGGGATGCCCATGCGGATGGCCTGCGGCAGGGCGATCTCGAAGAGCGTCTGCGCGAAGCTGAGCCCGGTGGCGCGGCCCGCCTCCCATTGTCCCTTCGAGACCGAGGTGAGACCGGCCCAGAAGATTTCCTCGGCGAAGGCGGCGAGCACGCCGCCCAGCACGAGGATCAGCACCATCGGCCCCGAGAGGTTGATGCCGAGCCCGGGCAGGCCGAAGTAGAAGATCAGGATCACGACGAGCGGCGGCAGCGACCGGCCGATGTCGGCGAAGGCGACGATGGGCAGGGTCAGGTACCAGCGGCCGAGCGTGCGCAGGCAGGCCAGCGCGAGGCCGAGGGCAAGCCCGCCGAGCACGATGATGACGCTGAGCCAGAGCGTGGTGACGATGGCCGAGGCGAGGTCCGGCAGGTATTTCGCCATCACCGCGCCGTCGAAGAACGTGTCGAGGAATCTCATGCGGCGCTCGGGTGCAGGCGGGAGAGGAAGGCGCGCAGGCGCTCGGACTTGGGGCTGCCGAAGATCTCGTCCGGCGTGCCGGCCTCGACCACCACGCCGCCGTCCATGAAGACCACGCGGTCGGCGGCCTCGCGGGCGAAATCCATCTCGTGGCTGACCACGACCATGGTCATGCCCTCGTCGCGCAGCTGCTTCATCACCTTCAGCACCGAGCCGACCAGTTCCGGGTCGAGCGCCGAGGTCGGCTCGTCGAAGAGCATGACCTTGGGATCGAGCGCCAGCGCCCGGGCGATGGCGACGCGCTGCTGCTGGCCGCCGGAAAGCTCGGCGGGCATGGCATCGGCCTTGTGCGCAAGCCCGACGTGCTCGAGCATCTCCATGGCGCGGGCCTTCGCCTCTGGCTTCGTGCGTTTCAGCGCCTTGACCTGCGCCAGCATGACGTTGGCCAGCACGGTCTTGTGCGGGTAGAGGTGGAAGCCCTGGAAGACCATGCCGATCTTCAGCCGCATCCTGTCGAGCGCGGCGCCGTGGCAGGCGGTGACATGCTCGCCGTCGAGCAGGATGCTGCCCGAACTCGGCTCTTCCAGCCGGTTGCAGCAGCGCAGCATGGTCGACTTGCCCGAGCCCGAGGGGCCGATGACGAAGACCAGTTCCCCCGGCTTCACGCTGAGGTCGATCGAGGTCAGCACCTGCGTGTCGCCGAAGCGTTTGCCGAGCTGGTTGATCTCGAGCATCGGCCTTTGGTGGACCATCGCGGCGGGGGAGGGGGTGGCAGCGGGCATGTCGTTAACTTTCGATGAACGGGCGGGACGGCGGGCGCCCCGCCCGTCGGTGTCAGGGAGCAGGTTCAGAAATCAGAAGTCGCAGGAGACCTCGTGCGCGGTCTCGACGTAGCCGTCGAAGCCGGGCGTGCCGTAGCCGGGGGTCGGGGTGACGATGGTGGCGCCCTCGGTCGGGGTCACGCCGAACCATTTCTCCGAAAGGGCCACCATGGTGCCGTCGGTCTTCAGGCATTCGAGCACCGCGTCGATCTTGTCGCGGGTCGCCACGTCGTCCTTGCGGAAGGGGAAGGCCCAGACGAGGCCCGTGGGGTACTCGAAGCTGAGGTCGATGCGCGGGTTCTGCTTGGCGGCCCATGCCGAGACGGTGGCGCCGGCGAGGTTGGCATCGGCGCGGCCGGTGGCCACGGCCTCGACCGCGTCGGTGTTGGTGCCGTAGGCGACGACTTCCCAGCCGTATTCACCGGCCTTCTCGGTCAGGAAGCTCTCGTAGACCGAGCCCTTGTTGACCGCGATGGTCTTGCCCTTGAAGGCGTCGAGCCCCTCCATCTTCGCTGTCCCCGCGGGGACGGTGAAGGCGAAGTTGGTGTCCATGAAGCCCTCGGAGAAGAGCAGGTTCGAGGCGCGCTCGGCGGTGACGGTGGTGGGCGCGACGAGGAAGTCGTAGGTGCCCGCCTGCAGTGCCGGGATGAGGCCCGAGAATTGCGCGGCGACCACTTCCATCGGCACGCCGAGCTTCTCGCCGATGGCGGCGGCGAGATCGACGTTGAAGCCCTCGACCCCGCCCGAGAGGCTGGGCATGGCATGGGGGGCGAAGGTGCCGTCGAGCGCGACCTTGTAGCCTTCGGCAGCGGCGGGCAGGGTGAGGACCGCGAGCGCGGCCGAGAGCAGGAGGCTCTTGCGTTTCATGGGGGGCTCCGTGTTGGTGATGTCGGTGTTCTTGGCATCGGAAGGATGCGGTCTGTGGCTTCACCAAGCCGCCGGGCCCGGGGTGGAGCAATACAAATCAGGATTATAATTAAACTATAATAATAATCTCAGCTTATATTTTGGCACGCGCGGACCGCGGCGCTTGGCCGCCGGGATTCCGGGGTCGCGGACGTACCCGTTGATTTCAGAGGGAAAATTACGGTCTTGCGCGACCTGCTCAGCTGACCAAGGGGCAGGCGTTCGGGGCACCCTAGGCGTTGCGCGCCCGCGGGGCGCCCCATGGCAATGCCTGCGGATTGGGCAGTTCCGGCCCATCGGCCCGCGGGATGCGCAGCCTCACCCGGCCCGGCCGGGCGGGATCAGCCGCCGATCTTCGGCAGCTCGCTCTCGAAATGGTTGCCCTCGGTGTCGGTCGCCCGCACGGTCAGCGCCGGCGCGCCGTTGTCGGCATAGGTGAAGCGGAAGGCCGGGTTCTCCGAGATCGAGATGCCGCCGTCCATGGCAAAGAGCTGCTCCTCGCCCTGCCAGACCTCGAGATGGTCGATGAAATGCGCCGGAATGAAGAGCTGGGTGATCTGGTCGCGCTGCAGCCCCGAGAAGTTCGGGTGGCGGATCTGGATCTGCGCCTCGCGCCGGGGCAGGGACTGCGCCGCCGTCTGGTCGGGCCCGGTGTCGAAGAGCCGCAGCTTCATCCGCCCGAGCTCGGCCAGCGCCTCGGCGCCGGCCTTGGTCGCCGGGGCCGAGCAGCCGCCCGAGGCCTTCACGTAGCGCCCGTCCATGCGCAGCCCCTCCGGCGTCTCGGCGATCACCCGGATGTTGGAGTAGCTGTTGACCCGCAGCCGCAGCTCGAAGTCGAGCGGCGCCATGGCTGGCGAGAAGGTGAACTCCCCGGCCACCGGCGAGGGGTTCTCGTCGATCACCACGATCGCCCCCTCGATCGGCACGGAAGGGTCGGTCTGCAGGATGTGCAGCGGCACGGTCGCGGCGTCCTCGGCGCGGATCGGCGCGGTCACGGTGAAGAGCCCGCTTGCCGGGGCGATGGCGGCCTCGCCGGTCACGTCGGGGCGCAACTCCTCCCAGGTCGGGCTGTCGATCATCGGCACGCCGGGCGTGTCGGCGGCGAATGCGGGGCAGGCAAGCGAGGCCGCCAGCAGGGCGGCGAGGGTGAAACGCGGCATGGGGTTCCTCCTTGCGTCAGACCGGGCCCGCGGCGCGAGGCTTGCGCGTGCTGGGCCGCAGTGTGACAGGCGCGGCGGCGCAAGGCTACCGAGCGCATGGTCGGTATGGATCGCCGCGCGGCGCGGCGCGAGGCTGGCCGGGGACGCGCAAGCGACGGGAGGCGTCATGTTCGAGGCGGTGGTGATGCTCTGCGCGGGACTGGCGGGGCCCGACTGCCGCGCCGCGCTGGTGCCGGGCTACGAGGCGGAGACCCGCGCCGAATGCGTGGCCGCGCTGGCGGCGCGCCCGGTGGCGGGCGCCAGCTGCGGGGCCGCGGGCGAGGCGCTCGAAATGACCGAGGTGGCGCCGGGCGTCTTCGTGCACCGCGGCGCCGTGGCCGAGCCCGACGCGCAGAACCGCGGCGACGTCGCCAACCTCGGCTTCGTCATCGGCGAGACGGCGGTGGCGGTGATCGACAGCGGCTCGGCCGCCTGGATCGGCGAGGCGCTGTGGCGCGCCATCCGCGCCCGCACCGACCTGCCCGTCGCCTACCTCGTGCTCACCCACGTCCACCCCGACCACGTGCTGGGCGCGCGGGTCTTCGCCGGGGCCGAGACCGTCGCCCATGCCGGGCTGCAGAACGCGCTGGCGGAGCGGCAGCAGACCTATCTCGACCGGTTCGCCGAGCTGATCGGCGCGCCCGCCTTCCTCGGCACGGAGCTGCCCGAGGTGGAGCGCGAGGTGGCGGACCGCGCCGAGCTCGACCTCGGCGGGCGGGTGCTCGAGCTGCGCGCCTGGCCGCTGGCGCACAGCGGCACCGACCTCACGGTGCTCGACGTGGAGACGGGCACGCTCTTTGCCGGAGATCTCGTGACCGACGGCCACCTGCCCCCGCTCGACGGCAGCCTGCGCGGCTGGCAGCGGGTGCTCGGCGATCTGACCGCGATCGCGGCGCGCCGGGTCGTGCCCGGCCATGGCGGGCCGGTGCTGGACTGGCCCGGCGGCGCCGCGCCGGTGGAGCGCTACCTCGGCGTGCTGGCGCGGGACACGGCGGCGGCGGTGGCCTCGGGCGCACGCCTCGCCGAGGCGGTGCCGCATATCGCCGAGGAGGAGGCCGGGCGCTGGCAGCTCTTCGAGCTTTTCAACCCGCGCAATGCCACGGTCGCCTTCACCGAGCTCGAATGGGAATGAGCCTCGCCGCCCCGGCGTCGCAAGGATGGAAGGCTGCGTATTTGGAAAGAGAAGAAGCAGGGGCGCGCGGCTTCTTCTCTTTCCAAATACGCCTGCCGGAGGCTGGGGCCGGGCGCGGCGCCGGGGGGATCAGCCGTCGTCTCCGCCCTCGGCGCTTCCGGCCTCCTGCAGCAGCTGCGCGATGGCGTAGAGCCTCTGCTCGAGCAGCTGCGGCGTCTCGCAGAGGTAGCGGATCGTCTGCTGGCGGTCGGTGAAGATGCGCTGGTCCCAGTCGATCTGTTCTTCCAGCGCGTCGACCCGGTCGTAATCCGGCGCTTCCTTGGCCATCTGGCTGTCCATCTCGGCGCGGGCGGCGTCGATCTTCGCGGCGAGATCCACCTGCCCGAGGGAGAATTTCCCGATGCCCTTGATGATCAGGCCGGCAAACCGCTCGAAATCATGGAAGTCGAACTCGACGGGCCGAAGGCCGGCGAGGTTCTGGTCGAGATCAAGGCCACCGGGCTTTGCCACACCGACGAGTTCACCCGCTCCGGTGCCGACCCCGAGGGGATCTTCCCCTGCATCCTCGGCCACGAGGGCGCGGGCGTGGTGCTGGAAGTCGGCGAAGGCGTCACCACGCTGAAGCCCGGCGACCACGTCATCCCGCTCTACACCCCCGAGTGCCGCGAGTGCCCGTCGTGCCTCTCGGGCAAGACCAACCTCTGCACCGCGATCCGCAACACGCAGGGCCAGGGGCTGATGCCGGACGGCACGACCCGCTTCAAGATGCTCGATGGCACGCCGATCTATCACTACATGGGCTGCTCGACCTTCGCCAACCACACGGTGATGCCGGAGATCGCGCTCGCCAAGGTCCGTGACGACGCGCCCTTCGACAAGATCTGCTACATCGGCTGCGGCGTCACCACCGGCATCGGCGCGGTGATCAACACCGCCGGCGTCGAGATCGGCTCGACCGCGGCGGTCTTCGGCCTTGGCGGCATCGGGCTCAACGTGATCCAGGGCCTGCGCATGGCCGGCGCCGACATGATCATCGGCGTCGATCTCAACGACTCCAAGGCCGAGATGGGCCGCAAGTTCGGCATGACCCACTTCGTCAACCCGTCGAAGATCGAGGGTACCGTGGTGCAGGAAATCGTCAACATGACGAAGAAGGGCGCCGACCAGATCGGCGGCGTGGACTACTCGTTCGACGCCACCGGCAACGTCAAGGTGATGCGCGACGCGCTCGAGTGCTCGCACCGCGGCTGGGGCGTGTCGGTGATCATCGGCGTGGCGCCGGCGGGGGCCGAGATCTCGACCCGGCCGTTCCAGCTGGTCACCGGGCGGGTCTGGAAGGGCACCGCCTTCGGCGGCGCCAAGGGCCGCACCGACGTGCCGAAGTTCGTCGACTGGTACATGGACGGCAAGATCGAGATCGACCCGATGATCACCCACAAGCTCAAGCTCGAGGAGATCAACCACGGCTTCGATCTGATGCACGAGGGCAAGTCGATCCGCGCGGTGGTGGAATACTGAGCATGGACGTGGTGGCGCAAAACCGCAGCTTCGACGGCAGGCAGACCGTCTACCGGCACGCCTCGGACGCCTGTGGCTGCGACATGACCTTCGCGGTCTACCTGCCGCCGCAGGCGGAGGCGGGGCCCGTGCCGGTGCTGTGGTATCTCTCGGGGCTGACCTGCACGCATGAGAACGCGATGACCAAGGGCGGCTTCCAGGAACACGCCTCGCTGCACGGGCTGGCGGTGGTCTTTCCCGACACCAGCCCACGCGGGCCGGAGGTGGCGGATGACGACGCCTACGACCTCGGGCAGGGGGCGGGGTTCTACGTCAATGCCAAGCGCGACCCGTGGAAGCCGCATTACCGCATGTACGACTACGTCACGCAGGAGCTGCGCGAGATCGTCGCCGGGCTCGACGGCATCGGCGAGCGCCACGGCATCACCGGCCATTCCATGGGCGGGCACGGGGCGCTGACGCTGGCGATGCGCAACCCGCATCTATACGACAGCCTGTCGGCCTTTGCGCCGATCGCGCATCCGACCCGCTCGGACTGGGGGCGCAAGCAGCTCTCGGCCTATCTCGGCGACGACGAGGGCTGCTGGGCGGCGCACGACTCGACGCTGCTGATGGAGGAGCGCGGCTGGAAGGACGACATCCTCGTCGACCAGGGGGCGAGCGACCAGTTCCTCGACCTGCTGCAGCCCGAGGCGCTGGCCGAGGCGATGACCCGGCGGCGCCAGCCCGGGGTGCTGCGGATGCAGCAAGGCTATGACCATTCGTATTTCTTCGTGAATTCGTTCGCCGGCGACCATGTCGCCTGGCACGCAGCCCGGCTTGCCTGAGACCGGGACCAGCACAAGGAGACTAGGCATGTATCAAGGAACCCTCGCAGCCGGATTGATCCTGGCCCTGTCGGCAGGGATGGCCCTCGCCGAAGGCGACGCGGCGAAGGGCGAGAAGATTTTCCGCAAGTGCCAGGCCTGCCACATGGTGGGCGAAGGGGCGGAGAACCGCGTCGGGCCGGTGCTGACCGGTGTCGTCGGGCGCCCGATCGCCTCGGTGGAAGGCTTCGATTACTCGGACGGGCTCAAGGCCCTCGCCGCCGCCGACGGGACCTGGACGCCCGAGGAGCTGGCGTCGTTCCTCGAGAAGCCGAAAGACTTCGCCAAGGGCACCAAGATGTCGTTTCCGGGGCTGCGCAAGGAAGACGAGCGCGCCGACGTGATCGCCTACCTCGCGACCTTCAGCGCGGGCGGCGGCTCGTAACACGAACTGAGATTTCCGGGTCCGGCGGGAGGAGAAGGAGCGCCGGATCCGGATGACCCGACACGGTTCATCAACAAGCCGAAAGGCGGCCGGGACGGGACCACGCGGCGGGACCGCCGTACTATCCAAGGGAGAAGGAAAGATGAAGAGACGGCTGCTTCTATCGTCCGGTGTGGTGCTCTGCGCCGCATCCATGGCGATGGCGAACGACGACCTCATGTCCCAGATGGACAACCCGAGCCAATGGGCCATCCAGACCGGCGACTATGCGAACCAGCGCTATTCCGAGCTGGACAAGATCAACAAGGAGAACGTCGGCGACCTGCAGGTCGCATGGACCTTCTCGACCGGTGTGCTGCGTGGCCACGAAGGCTCGCCGCTGGTGATCGGGGACACGATGTACGTGCACACCCCGTTCCCCAACATCGTCTATGCGCTCGACCTGAACGACGGGGGCAAGATCAAGTGGCGCTATGAGCCGAAGCAGGATCCGGACGTGATCCCGGTGATGTGCTGCGACACGGTGAACCGCGGCGTGGCCTATGCCGACGGCAAGATCTTCCTCCACCAGGCCGACACCAAGGTCGTGGCGCTCGACGCCGAGACCGGCGAGGTGAAGTGGGAAGTGATGAACGGCGACGCCTCGAAGGGCGAGACCAACACCGCCACGGTGCTGCCGGTCAAGGACAAGGTGATCGTCGGCATCTCGGGCGGCGAATTCGGCGTCCGCGGCTCGGTCACCGCCTACAACATGGAAACCGGCGAGCGCGAGTGGCGCGCCTATTCCATGGGTCCGGACAGCGACATCCTGATGGATCCCGAGAAGACCACCGTGCTCGGCAAGCCGGTCGGTGCGGACTCGGGCACCAACACCTGGGAAGGCGACCAGTGGATGATCGGTGGCGGCACCACCTGGGGCTGGTATTCATATGACCCCGAAGCCGACCTGATCTACTACGGCACCGGCAACCCCTCGACCTGGAACCCGGCGCAACGCCCGGGCGACAACCGCTGGTCGATGACCATCATGGCGCGTGACCCCGACGACGGCATGGCCAAGTGGGTCTACCAGATGACGCCGCACGACGAGTGGGACTACGACGGCATCAACGAGATGATCCTGACCGACCAGGACTTCAACGGCGAGCCGCGCAAGCTGCTGACCCACTTCGACCGGAACGGCCTCGGCTACACGCTCGACCGTCTGACCGGCGAGCTCCTGGTCGCCGAGAAGTACGATCCGGCGGTGAACTGGACCTCCGGCGTCGACATGGATCCGGCCTCGGAGAACTATGGCCGTCCGGCCGTGGTCGCCCAGTACTCGACCGAGCAGAACGGCGAGGACGTGAACTCGACCGGCATCTGCCCGGCGGCACTCGGCTCCAAGGACCAGCAGCCTGCGTCCTTCTCGCCGAAGACCGGCCTGTTCTACGTGCCGACCAACCACGTCTGCATGGACTACGAGCCGTTCCGGGTGAGCTACACCGCCGGTCAGCCCTACGTGGGTGCGACCCTCGCGATGTACCCGGCGCCGGAAAGCCATGGCGGCATGGGCAACTTCATCGCCTGGGACAACACCAAGGGCGAGATCAAGTGGTCGATCCCCGAGCAGTTCTCGGTGTGGTCGGGCGCGCTCGCCACGGCTGGCGACATCGTCTTTTACGGCACGCTCGAGGGCTACCTGAAGGCGGTGGACGCATCGACGGGTGACGAGCTTTACCGCTTCAAGACCCCGTCGGGCATCATCGGCAACGTGATGACCTACGAGCATGACGGCAAGCAGTATGTCGGCATCCTTTCGGGCGTCGGCGGCTGGGCCGGCATCGGCCTCGCGGCCGGTCTGACCAACCCGAACGACGGTCTCGGCGCAGTGGGCGGCTACGCGGCCCTGTCCGACTACACCGCGCTCGGCGGTCAGCTGACGGTCTTTGCGCTCCCGGATTGATCCGCAGCGACCCGAGGCGCCGGCGGGAGCCACATCCCGCCGGCGCAGTTCCGATAGACCCTTACAAAGATCTCCAGGACCCTTACGCCATGACCCGACAGCTTACCCTCCTGACCGCCGCCGGACTCCTCGCGGCCAGCGCGCTGAGCGCCGCCAACGTCTCGATGGAGGATCCGAACATCGCGGTGGATTACGAGGAGGGCGGCCGCTACTACACGGCGGACGGCGTTCCCACCTTCAAGGTTTCCGAGGACGGCACGGTGGACTGGCCGACCTTCTCGGGCTTCCGCCGCTACCACGCCGAGTGCCACGTCTGCCACGGGCCGGACGGCGAGGGCTCGACCTACGCTCCGGCGCTGAAGAATTCCGCGGTCGAGATGGATTACTACGATTTCGTCGACACGGTGACCAACGGGCGCAAGAAGGTCGGCGCGGCCGAGAACTCGGTGATGCCCTCCTTCGGCACCAACCCGAACGTGATGTGCTACCTCGACGACATCTACACCTATCTCAAGGCCCACGGGTCCGGCGCCATCGGGCGCGGCCGCCCGGCCAAGAAGGAGGCCAAGAGTGAGACTTATACCGAGATGGAAAATGACTGCATGGGCGGCTGAGGCCACGCGGTCCGCGGCCGTGACCCTGCTCCTGGCCTTCACCGCCGGAGCCGGGCAGGCGCAGACCTCGGACCTGGTCTCGAAGACCTCCTTCCGGGTCTGCGCCGATCCCGCCGCTGATCCCATGTCGATGAAGGACGGCTCGGGCTACGAGAACAAGCTGGCCGAGCTCTTCGCGGCGAAGCTCGAGCGGCCGGTCAGCTACACCTGGTTCCCGATGGCCACGGGCTTCATCCGCCAGACGCTGAAGGCCGGCAAGTGCGATGTGGTGATGGGTTATGCGCAGGGCAACGAGCTCGTGCTCAACACCAACCACTACATGACTTCCGCCTACGTGCTGGTGGTGCCGGACTCCGGGCCACTCGCGGGGGTGACGAAACTGTCGGACCCGGCGCTGCAGGGGCTGAAGCTGGGGGTGATCGCCGGATCGCCGCCCGCCACGCACATGGCGCGCTACGGGCTCATCGGCAAGGCGCGGCCCTACCAGCTGGTGGTCGACCGCCGGGTCGAGAGCCCGGCGAGCGACATGCTGAACGATCTTGCCGCCGGCGAGATCGACGCCGCGGTGATCTGGGGACCGATCGCCGGGCCGCTGGTCAAGCGCGACCATCCCGGCATGAAGGTCACGCCGCTGATCCACGAGGATGGCGCACCGAAGCTCTTCTACCGCATCACCATGGGCGTGCGGCAGGGCGAGAAGGTCTGGCAGCGCGAGCTCAACTCGCAGATCCGCCGAAACCAGGCCGAGATCAACGCGCTGCTGACCGAGGCGGGGGTGCCGCTGCTCGACGACATGGGCGAGCGCCCGCTCGACGTCGGGCAATGAGACGGCTGCTGCTGGCGCTGGCGCTCGTGCCCGCGCTGGCGCTGGCGCAGGCGCCGGAGCCCGAGGGCTACCGCATGGACGAGTACCGCGCGCCGGTGCCGTCGTCGCTTGCCGGCGGCACGGTTGTGGACGTGGCCGAGGCACATGCGCTCTGGGAGTCGGGCGAGGCGGCCTTCGTCGACGTGCTGCCGCGCCCGCCGAAGCCCGAGAACCTGCCCGAGGGCACGATCTGGCGCGACAAGCCGCGCGACAGCATTCCCGGCGCGACCTGGCTGCCCAACACCGGCTACGGCGCGCTCGGCGCGCCCGACGAGGCCTATTTCCGCGAGGGGCTCGAGGCGGCGAGCGGCGGTGATGCCGCGCATCCGCTGCTGTTCTTCTGCCTGACCGATTGCTGGATGAGCTGGAACGCGGCAAAGCGGGCGCTGAGCTACGGCTACGCGACCGTCTACTGGCTGCCCGTGGGGACAGACGGGTGGGCCGCGGCGGGATACCCGCTCGAGCGGGTCACGCCGCGGCAGCGATAGCGGGCTCAGCCCGCGTCGCGACTGAACATGACGATGCGCGAGACCAGCTTCTGTCGCGGCTCGCCGCGCTGGTTCAGCGTCAGCGTCTCGACCGTGACCATCGCCCGGCCGGGACGCGAGCGCGACGGCTTGATCCCGGTGATGGTGCTCTCGACGTGCAGGATGTCGTCGGCGCGGGTCGGCTGCGGCCAGGTCACCTCGACCCCGGCGCCGATCATGCCCTTGGCCAGCGGCACCGACGAGACGAAGAGCTTCATGGTCAGCGCCGCGGTGTGCCAGCCGCTCGCCGCGAGCCCGCCGAAGAGGCTGTCCTTCGCCGCCTCCTCGTCGAGGTGGAAGGGCTGCGGGTCGAAATCCCCGGCGAAGGCCTTGATCTGCGCGGCGTCGAGCGCGTGCTCGCCGCTGACGAAACGGTCTCCCACGGCGATGTCCTCGAGATAAAGGTCGCGGGCAGCGGGGCGTGTGCTCGTGTCGGTCATGCGGTCGGTCTTCCTCTTCCTGGCGCGGGGCGCGGCCCGGTCTGGCGCCATATGAGGGAAGGGGGGCGGCAAGGTCCAGCCCGCCCGTGTGGTTCAGCCGCCGGTATGCAGGAGGAAGGCGCCGAAGGCGCGCGGGCCGTCGGCGGTGTCGAGATCGCGCACCACCTCGAGCGTGCGTGCGTCGATCAGGCTGAGCGTGTTGTCGAACCAGTTGGCGACGGCGATCTTCCCGTCCGAGGTGGCGGCGATGCCCTCGGGGTATTCGCCCACCGACAGCTCGTCCACCGCGGACAGATCGCCGAGGTCGATGACGCTGACAGTGCCCGCGTACTGGTTGGTGACGAAGGCGCGCCCCTCGGCGAAGGCGACGCCGTAGGGGCGGTCGCCGACGGGCAGGGTGGCCAGCACCTCGCCGGGGCCCGGGTCGATGACCGTCACGTCGTTGCTGCCGACATTGCCGACGAAAAGCCGCCCGTCCGGCGCAAAGCCGAGGCCGAAGGGCCGGGTGCCCACGGGCACGCTGCGCACCGGCGTCAGCGTCTCGGCGTCGTAAAGGCTGACCCGGTCGGCATCGCGCTCGGCGGCGGCCAGCAGCCTGCCATCGGGCGAGAGCGCCATCCCGGCCGGGGCGGCGCCCGAGGGCAGCTCGGCGATCACCGCCAGCGTCTGCGCGTCCAGCACCCAGAGCCGGGCGTTGTACCAGTCCGAGACGAAAAGATGCGCCCGCTGCGGGTCCAGCGCCGCGCCCATCGGTCCGCCGTCGAGCACCGCCTCGGCCAGCACCGCGCCACCCGGGCCGTGGCGGCGCACGGTCTTGGCATCGGGCGCCACAGTGTAGACCGTGCCGTCCTGCGCCACCGCGACCCCGGCGGGCTTGCCGGGCACCGACCAGCGGGCGGTCTCCTCGCCGGTGGCAAGGTCGAGCACGGACAGCGCGTCGCCGTTCTGGCAGGTCACGAAGGCCAGGTCCGCCGCCGTGGAAGACGCGGCGACGGCAAGAAACACGGCGAGCGCGCGCTCAGGAGCCCGGCGCACCGAACCGCTCGACCAGCGCATCGAGCCCGGCCTTGTAGACCCCGGTGACCGCGGCGACGGCCGCCTCGTCGTTCAGCTCGGGGGGCGGGTCGTTGTTGGGATAGCCGCGGTAGAAGGCGCCGCGCCACTCGACGGTGGAGCCGCCGCCGTCGCGCGGCGTCACGGTCAGGTGCGAGGAGTAGTTGGTCACCGGCAGCACCTCGACCGCGACGTCGGTGATCCGGTAGCTGTAGGACATCTTCGTGGCGTCGTACTTGTAGAGCACCTCGGCGATCTTCGGCCCCGAGGCGCCCTGGTCCGAGAGGTAGAGCTCGCGCGTGGCGTCGATGTCGTTGCCGCCGCTCCCGGTCTGCGAGACCACGGCGGGATGCCAGCTCATGTCCTGGAAATCGCCGATCACCGCCCAGACCTCGGCGGGCTCGGCGGCGACGTCCACCGAAAGGGTGACCTTCTGCCGGGTCGGCCCGTGTGCCATGGCCACGGCGGGCATCAGCGCCAGCGCCGCCCCCAGGGCCAGCAGGTTGCGTCTTCTCATTTCGTCTCCTCCCTGAAAATTCCCGTGCGCAGGATGTAGTCCATCCCCCGCCGCCAGCTCTCGTCGGTGTTCGAGCGGATATCCACGACCCGGCCCTTGACCGTCTGGCCGCTCTTCACGTCGCGCAGTTGCAGGTTCATCGACAGGATGAGGTTCGAGACCTTCTGGACCTCTCCCACCAGCGAATAATCGGCGCCCAGCTTGGCGGCCATGCGGGTGTCGCAGCCGTAGCACTTGGCCGGGTTGACGATGCGCTCGCGCTCGACCGCCACCGGCCCGAGGTCCAGAAGCTCGTAACCCTCGTCGGTGAAACGCTGCCGCACCAGCTCCTCGAGCATGGCGATGCGTGCCAGTTCCGCCGGGTCCTGCCCCAGTTCCGCGGTCTGCAGCGAGGTGTCGAGGAAGGTGATGCCGAAGAAGGCCACCTTCTCGCCCGCCCAAGCGGGCGTGCAGAGCATCAGCAGAACCGGGAGGGCGCGGATAAGCATCGCTGCCTTCTTAGAAATTAAGAGTCGCCGTCAATCGTGCCGCCGTTACCCTGTCTCTCGCAACCGAACCGAAAGTATCGGTTCACCGCCTTGCCTTGGGAGGGGCAGAGTGGAACGGGGCCCGAGACGTTGCGCGGGCATGGGAGGAGAACGTGCCGAAGAATTTTGCCCCGCTGCTGGCCGCGGCCGCGCTTGCCGTTGCCACCTGCCTGAGCGCCTCGGCTGCCTCGGCGGTGGAGGTGCGCGCAGGCGTGCTGCGGGTGGATTACGCCGGGCTTCTGCCGATCTCGCGCTACGACGCGCGGCCCGAGGACCTCGATTTCGCCGGGGCCGTGCTGGCCGACGAGGACAATGCGACGACCGGCGCCTTCCTTGGCCATGTCTACGAGACCGAGACCGTCGCCACCCCGCCCGAGGGCGCGCTCGCGGCGCTCGAGGAGATGCTGGCCGAGGGCATCCGCTACGTGGTGGTGGACGCGCGCGCCGGCGAGCTTCTGGCGCTCGCCGACCGGGCGGCGCAGGAGGGCGCGCTGGTGCTCAACGCCTCGGCCCCCGACGTGGAACTGCGCAGCGCGGACTGCCGCGCCAACCTGCTGCACATCGCGCCCTCGTTCGCCATGAAGGCCGACGCCATCGCGCAGTTCGCGGTCTGGAAGAAATGGCCGCGCTGGCTGCTGGTGAGCGGCTCGAACCCCGCCGACCGGGCGCTGGCCGAGGCCTACCGCCGCGCCGCGAAGAAGTTCGGCGCGAAGATCGTCGAGGAGCGCGAGTTCGAGGACACCGGCGGCGCGCGGCGCACCGACACCGGCCACGCGCTGGTGCAGCAGCAGCTGCCGGTCTTCCTGCAGCGGGCCAAGGATCACGACGTTCTGATCGCCGCCGACGCCACCGACTATTTCGCCGCCTACCTGACCTATCACCTCTGGACGCCGCGCCCGGTCATGGGCAGCGCCGGGCTGCGCCCGGTCACCATGCACGGCGCGCACGAGGCCTGGGGCGCGACGCAGTTCCAGAACCGCTTCGAGAAGCTGGCGCGCCGGCACGTCATGGAAGAGGATTACAACACCTGGCTGGCCCTGCGCGTGCTCGGCGAGGCGGTGACCCGCACCGGCAGCGCCGATCCGGCCGAGCTGGAGAAATACATCCTGTCGGACGCCTTCGAGCTGGCCGCCTTCAAGGGCCAGAAGGTGACCTTCCGCGACTGGAACGGCCAGATGCGGCAGCCGATCCTTCTCTACGACGGGCGCATCACCGTCAGCGTGAGCCCGCAGGACGGGTTCCTGCACCAGGTCTCGCCGCTCGACACGCTGGGGCTCGACCGCCCGGAATCCGACTGCAGGGCCTTCCAATGAGGACGCCAATGAAAAAGCTCATGCTCTCCGCCGCGCTTTGCCTGACCGCCACGGGCGCGCTTGCCGGCAAGGCCTTCGTCTCGAACGAGCGGGGCAACACGATCACCGTGCTCGACACCGGCACATGGGAGGTGATCACCGAGTTCGAGGGCGGCAACCGGCCGCGCGGCATCACCCTCTCGCCCGACGGCAAGCTGCTCTACGTCTGCGCCTCGGACGACGACACGGTGCGGGTCTTCGACACCGACACCTACGAGGAGCTCTACACGCTGCCCTCGGGCGGCGATCCCGAGCTCTTCGTGCTCGATCGCAGCGGCAACCCGCTCTACATCGCCAACGAGGACGACAACCTCGTCACGGTGACCGACACGCAGACCCACAAGATCCTTGCCGAGGTACCGGTGGGGGTTGAGCCCGAGGGCATGGCGATCTCGCCCGACCACAAGTGGGTGGTGAACACCTCGGAAACCACCAACATGGCGCATTTCATCTCGACCGAGGATTACAAGATCAAGCACAACGTCCTCGTGGACCAGCGGCCGCGCTACGCCGAGTACAGCGACGACGGCACCCGGCTCTTCGTCAGCGCCGAGATCGGCGGCACGGTCAGCGTGATCGACATCGCCGAGGACGGCACGCCGACCCTGCGCCAGAAGATCGGCTTCGAGGTGCCGGGCGTGCTGCCCGAGTGGCTGCAGCCGGTGGGGATCAAGACGACCTCGGACGGGCGGCGCATCTTCGTGGCGCTGGGGCCGGCGAACCGCGTGGCGGTGATCGACGGGACAAGTCTCGAGGTTATCGACTATATCATGGTGGGGCAGCGGGTCTGGCAGATGGCCTTCACCCCCGGCGAGGAGTACCTGGTGACCACCAACGGCAACTCCAACGACATCACGGTGATCGACGTGGCCGCGGAAAAGGCGATCAAGTCGGTGCAGGTGGGGCAGCAGCCCTGGGGCGTGGCGATCACGCCGAACTGAACGCAAAGAGGGGGGAGACGGCACATGAAACGATTTCTGACCGCGCTGGTGCTGGGCTGCGCCGCCGCCTTTCCGGCCGCCGCGCAGGATCTTCCGGTGATCCGCGCCGCCGTGCTGAAGATCGGCACGGTGAACTGGGAGCTGGAGACGATCGCCGCCCACGGCTTCGACGAGAAGCACGGCTTCAAGCTGGAGATGGTGACCTTCGCCGACAATGGCGCGACGCGTATCGCGGTCGAGGGCGACGAGGCCGACATGGCCGTGGCCGACTGGATCTGGGTCGCCCGCCAGCGCGCCGAGGGCAGGAACTACGTGGTGGTGCCCTATTCCCGCGCGGTGGGCGGGCTGCTGGTGCCCGGCGGCTCGGACGCCGAGACGCTGGCCGACCTCAAGGGCGGCAAGATCGGTATCGCCGGCGGGCCGCTCGACAAGTCGTGGCTGATCCTGCGCGCCTTTGCGCAGAAGGAATACGGCATGGACCTCAAGGCCGAGACCGAGCAGGTCTTCGGCGCACCGCCGCTGATCTACAAGTCGGCGCTCTCGGGCGACTATGCCGGGGCGGTCAACTTCTGGCACTTCCTCGCCAAGATGAAGGCGGCGGGGATGCGCGAACTGATCTCGGTCGAGACCGCGGCGGAGGCGCTGGGGCTCGATCCCGACGTGCCGCTGCTCGGCTATTACTTCAAGGAGGATTTCCTTGCCGCGCACGAGGGCCTGGGACAGGCCTTCTACGAGGCCAGCCGCGACGCCAAGGACCTGCTGGCCGAGGATGCGTCGGCCTGGGAGGCGCTGCGCCCTCAGATGAATGCCGAGGACGAGGCGGAGTTCGAGCAGCTGCGCAAGGACTGGCTGGCCGGGGTGCCGGCGCGCGGGCCGGTCGATGCCGCCGCCGCGGACCGGTTGCTGTCGCTGATGGCCGAGCTTGGCGGGGCCGAGCTGGTGGGGCAGGCGGACCATGTTCCGGATGGCCTTTTCGCGGCGGTCGAATGAAGGCGCGCGGATGAGCCCCAGCACCAGACACGAGGACCCGCGCGTCGTGCCGCTTCACCCGAAACTGGCGGACCCCGGCGCGGTGCGGGTCGAGGTGCGCTCGAAGCGCTTCGGCGATACGCAGGTGCTGCGCAACGTGCATTTCACCGTCTCGCGGGGCGAGACCGTGGCGCTGCTCGGCCCGTCCGGTGTCGGCAAGTCCACGCTGCTGCGCATCGTCGCCGGGCTCGACCAGGATTTCGAGGGCGAGGTGACCCGGCCCGCGCACATGGCCATGGTGTTCCAGGAGCCGACGCTGCTGCCCTGGCGCACCGCGCTGCAGAACCTCATGCTGGTGCATCCCGAGCTCAGCGAGGGGGATGCGCGTGTCGCGCTCGACCGGGTCGGGCTGAGGGGCCGCCACGACGCCTTTCCGCGCAGCCTGTCGCTGGGCCAGCAGCGCCGGCTGGCGCTGGCGCGGGCCTTTGCCGGGCGGCTCGACATGCTGGTGATGGACGAGCCCTTCGTGTCGCTCGATCCCGAGCTGGCCGAGGCGATGCTGTCGCTCACCGAGGACCTGATCGCAGAACTGCGCCCGGCGGTGCTTTTCGTCACCCACGCCCGCGCCGAGGCAGAAAGATTGGCCAGCCGCATCCTGCACCTGCAGGGTCAGCCCGCCACGTTGACCCCGCACCTGGTCTGAAGGAGGAGCCAGATCCATGAGAACGACCCTGTTCGCCGCCGCGCTGACCGCGCTGGCGCTGCCCGCTGCTGCCCACGAGTACGGCTTCGCCGGCATCCTGTCGCATGACAACAAGGAAGAGATGCCCGAGATCACCCTGTCGGTGGGCAAGCCGCTGGCCGAGGGGCCGATCACGCTGAAATCCGGCATGGTCTACGAGCTCGAGATCACCGCCGACGGCTCGGGCGAGCTGGGACTCGAGGGGCCGGGCTTCTTCCGCGCCATCTGGGTGAACGAGGTGGTGGTGAACGGGCTTGAGATCCGCCCCTACGGGCTCGAGAGCGTCGAGTTCGACGAGGCGGGCGAGATGGAGATCGAGTTCCTGGCGATCAAGCCGGGCCAGTATTACCTGAAGATCCCCGGCTCCAGCGGCGAGAGCCAGCGGGTCGAGATCACCATCCAGTAAGGCGGCCCCGTCAGCCCGGCCGCGCGAGGAACTCCAGCAGCTGGTCGCGGATGTCGCGCAGGTTGCCGCCATGGTCGAAGTCGTTGCGCGCCGGGCCGCCGTAGAAGACCCCGTCGATGGCGATGGAGGTCAGGCGCGCGGTGCGTTCGGCGTCGACCTGGCGGAAGCGCCCGTCCGCGATCCCCTCGAGGATCGCTTGTCGCAGGGTCTCACGCTCGCGGGCATAGAACTCGTCGACCATGGCCAGCGCCTCGGCGTCGCGGTTCTCCTGCGTGCCGAAATCGCTCATCAGCTTGACCATGCGCGTCAGCCGCGGGGCCGCGTCGATCGTCGCCGCGATCCAGGCATCCGCCGCGCCGAGCGGCGCATCCGCGTCTTTCGGCAGGTCGTCGAAGGCGACGAGGAAGTCGTCGATCGCGTGGCGCAGCGTGGCGTGGACCAGCACGTCCTTGTTGTCGAAATAGTGGTAGAGCAGCGCTATGTTCACGCCGCAGGCCCCGGCGAGCTGGCGCATGGTGATCGAGGCGAAGTGCTGATTCGCGCAGAGCTTCAGCATCTCATCCAGAATCTGCGTGCGCCGTTCGGCTGGATCGAGCCTTTTCCTCGCTGCGGTCTTGGCCATGGGTGCTCCGCGTTCCAGGTGCGCTTCGATAGCGGACTCATCGCCCGATTAATAGCGCATTATTTATACATATTAAAAACTTGATTTTAACTATTCAACGCACGTTTAGTTAGGTCACCGAACATCTCTTCCCTCCCGGAGACTTTTTCATGCGCACTCCCAAACTGTTTTTCCTGTTGGCCTCCGCAGCCTCCATCGCCTTCACCGCGCCCGCACAGGCGCAGGAGAAGCAAACCTTCCGTGTCGGCTACGTGGTCTATGTCGGCTTCATGCCCCTGGCGTGGATGCGCACCGAGGGTCTGATGGAGAAATGGGGCGAGAAATACGGCGTCGATGTCGAGCTCATCCAGATCAACGACTACGTGGGCTCGATCAACCAGTTCATCGCCGGCGATCTCGACGCCGTGGCGGTGGCCGGGATGGACGCGCTGACCATGCCAGCGGCGGGCGGGGTGGACACCTCGATCTTCCTGATCACCGACTATTCGAACGGCAATGACATGCTGATCTCGCGCAGCGCCGAAAAGGTCGAGGACCTGCTCGATGACGAGGTCTGGCTGCTGCAATACTCGGTCTCGCACTACCTGCTGAACCGCGCCCTCGCCGAGGCCGGGATCACCGAGCCGTGGCGGGTGAAGTCGGTCAACATCTCGGACGCCGAGATCGGGGCCGCCTATGTCACCCAGCCCGAGATGAAGCACGTCGCCACCTGGAACCCGATCGCCACCGAGATGCTGAGTCAGGTCTCCGAGAGCAAGGTGCTCTTCGACAGCTCGCAGATCCCCGGCGAGATCATGGACGTGTTCATCGCCCGCACCGACACGCTGGCCGAGCACCCCGAGTTCGCCAAGGCGCTGACCGGCGCGTGGTACGAGGCGATGGCGACCATGGCCGCCGAGACCGGCGACGCGAAGCCGATGGCCGAGGTGATGGCCTCTGCCATGGGCACCGATGTCGCGGGCTTCTCGGTGCAGGAGGACCAGACCCATTTCTTCACCACGCCCGGGGACGCCGCCGCCTTCCTGAACGCCGAGAGCAGCAAGGAGATCATGGACAAGGTGCGCACCTTCAGCTTCGAGCAGGGGCTGTTCGGGCAGGGCGCCGCCAGTGTCGACGCGATCGGCATCGAGGTCGGCGGCACCACGCTCGGCGATCCCGCCAACGTCAAGCTGCGCTTCGATCCCAGCTTCTCCGAGATGGCGGCGGCGGGCGCGCTCTAAGCCGGGCCCACGAGACCTCCCATGCGCCGAGTCATCAACCGGCTTCCCTCCCGCAGGAGCAAGATCCTGCTGGGCGCGATGCCCTTCATCCTGGTGATCGCGGTCTACGCGCTCGCCTCGGAGGCGCGGCACGCCGCCGACGCCGCCGACAAGCTCATGCCCGGGCTCGATGCCTTCCGCGCCGCCATGTCGCGCCTGATGTTCCAGGTCGACATGGCGACCGGCAAGAAGCTGTTCTGGGCCGACACCTGGGCCAGCCTCTCGCGGCTCGGCATCGGGCTCGGCATCTCGGCGGTGATCGGGCTGGTGGTGGGCATCCTCGTGGGGTTCATCCCCTACCTGCGCGCCACCTTCGAGCCGTTCTTCGCCGCGCTCTCGCTGGTGCCGCCGCTGGCGGTGCTGCCGATCCTGTTCATCCTCTTCGGCCTCGGCGAGCTGTCGAAGACCGTGCTGATCGTCTTCGGCATCGCGCCCTTCATCATCCGCGACGTGATGCTGCGGGTCGCCGAGATCCCGCGTGAGCAGATCGTCAAGGCGCAGACGCTGGGCGCCTCGACCTGGCAGATGATCCTCGGCGTGGTGTTCCCGCAGGTGATGCCCCGGCTGATCAGCTCGGTGCGCCTGTCGCTCGGCGCGGCCTGGCTTTTCGTCATCGCGGCCGAGGCGATCACCGCCGAGGCAGGGCTCGGCTACCGCATCTTCCTGGTGCGGCGCTACCTCGCGATGGACGTGATCCTGCCCTATGTCGTGTGGATCACCGTCCTCGCCTTCGTGATGGATTACGCGCTGCGGCTGGCGCATGACGCGATCCCCTGGACGCGCTTCCGGGAGGGCGGATGATGGCGGTGATCACCTTCGAGAACGTCTCGAAAAGCTACGGCGAGACCGTGGTGCTCGAGAACATCGACCTGACCATCGACGACAACGAGTTCCTCGCCGTCGTCGGCCCGTCGGGCGCGGGCAAGACCACGCTCCTGCGCCTGCTGCTGAGCCAGGAACTGCCCAGCTCCGGGCGCATCGCCATCGACGGCGTGCCCATCGCGACCGAGCCGATGCCCGACCGCGGCATCGTCTTCCAGCGCTACTCGGTGCTGCCGCACCGCACGGTGATCGGCAACGTGATGACCGGGCCGGAATGGCAGGCCGCGCCGCTGCTGGGGCGGCTCTTCGGCAGCGCCCGGGCCGAGCTGCGCGAGCGGGCGCAGGCGATGCTCGACCGGGTCGGGCTGGGCGGCCACGCGGCGCTCTACCCGGCGCAGCTCTCGGGCGGGCAGCAGCAGCGGCTGGCGATCGCGCAGGCGCTGATGACCCGGCCCAAGGTGCTGCTGCTCGACGAGCCCTTCGGCGCGCTCGATCCGGGCACCCGCCGGGCGATGCACGCGCTGGTCCTGGAGCTCTGGGAAGAGCACCAGATGACGGTGGTCATGGTCACCCACGATTTGTCCGAGGCCTTCCACCTTGGCACGCGGGTGATCGCCGTCGACAAGCGCCGCCACGATCCGCACGCGCCGCACCGGTTCGGCTCGATCGTCACGTCGGATTTCGACGCCAAGCCGCGGCTTGCCCGCACCCTGCGCCGCGAAGAGAGCGCGGCGCTCTGACCCCCCCCCCCTCACACGCCCAAGGCCGGCGCGTCCGGCACTTCCTCAAGGACTGACAGATGACCGACAAACGCTTTCACCTTGCATGGTTCATGAACTTCACCCCCGACGAGTGGCGCGCCCCCTTCGGGCAGGGCGGCTATCCGTGGGACGGGCAGTTCTACGTCGAGATGGCGCAGACGCTGGAACGGGCCTGCTTCGACTACATCATGATCGAGGACAAGCTGATGGTCCCCGAGACCTTCGGCGGCGACCGCAAATTCTCGCTCGCCAACGGCATGATGGCGCCCAAGCATGACCCCGCGCCGCTGGCGGCCGCGATGGGCATGGCGACGCGCAACCTCGGCGTCGTCGCCACCATGTCGACGATGGCCTACCCGCCCTTCATGCTGGCGCGGCTCTCCTCGACCATCGACAGCCTCACCCGGGGCCGCTTCGGCTGGAACGTGGTGACCTCGGCCGAGGATCTCGCGGCGCAGAACTTCGGCATGGACGTGCTGCCCCCGCGCGAGCAGCGCTATGCCATGGCGGACGAGTACATGGACGTCGTCGGCCAGCTCTTCGACAGCTGGGATGCCGATGCCGTGGTGCTCGACCGCGAGAACGGCGTCTACGCCGACAGCACCAAGGTCCGCGCGATCAACTTCGAGGGCGAGTATTTCAAGGTGCGCGGCCCGCTCAACACCGTGCCCTCGCCGCAGAAGCGCCCGGTCTACGTGCAGGCCGGGGCCTCGCCGCGTGGCCGCGACTTTGCCGCCAAGCATGCGGATTCGATCATTTCGGTGGCCAACGGCATCGCCGGGATGAAGGAGTTCCGCGACGACATCCGCGCGCGGGCCGAGAAGATCGGCCGCAACCCCGACGAGATCAAGGTGCTGTTCTGCATCACCCCGACGCTGGGCGAGACCGAGGAGGACGCCAAGGCCAAGTACCGGCGGGTCACCACCTCGGACCATTTCGTCAACGACGTGCTCGCCTCGATCTCGGCGATCACCGAGATCGACTTCTCGCAATACGACCTCGACAAGCCGCTGCCCGAGAAGCTGGTGACCAACGGCGAGAGCGGCACGCTCGACAAGTTCCAGCAGTGGGGCAGCGGCAAGACGCTGCGCGAGCTGGCCGCGGCCGAGGGCGGCGGGCTGGTGTCGTCGATGGAGTTGATCGGCACCCCGGCGCAGGTCGCCGAGAAGATGGGCGAGGCGATGGCCGAGGTGGGCGGCGACGGCTTCCTCATCACCACGCCGGTGCTGCGGGTGAGCCGTCACTACCTCGTCGAGATCGCCGACGGACTCGTGCCCGAGCTGCAGAAGCGCGGCCTCGTGCGGACCGAGTACAGGCACCAGCTCCTGCGCGACAACCTGCAGGAATTCTGATCCCCGGTCGCGCGCCCGAGCCCGGGCGCGCGGCGCTTTCTTCGAACCGAGGCACCGATGATGACCGCCCCTTCCTCCGTCCTGATGGCCGAGATGACCTGGCAGGAGTATGCCGCCGCGCTCGCCCGCGAGCCGGTGGTCTTCCTGCCCACCGGCGCGCTCGAGCAGCATGGCCCGCACCTGCCGATGGGGGTCGATCACATGCTGCCGCTGGCCATCGCCGAAGAGATCGCGCGGGACATCGGCGGCATCGTCGCCGCGCCGGTCTGCTACGGCTACAAGTCGATGACCCGCTCGGCGGGCGGGCCGTTCTTCCCCGGCTCCACCGGGCTCGACGCGGCCACGCTGACCGGCATCGTGCGCGACATCCTCCGCGAGCTGGTGCGCCACGGCGTGCGGCGGGTCTGCGTGCTCGACGGCAACTACGAGAACCGCTGGTTCCTCAACGAGGGCATCGACCTTGCCATGCGCGACGCGGCGGGTTCGGGCCTGCGCGTCATGTGCCTGCAGCACTGGGAGTTCCTGACCGGGGACACGCTGGCGCAGGTCTTCCCGGACGGCTATCCGGGGATCGAGCTCGAGCACGCGGCGGTGCTCGAGACCTCGCTGATGATGCACTATTACCCGCATCTCGTGCGCACCGCGCTGATCCCCGACAACAAGCCCGCCTATGCGCCGCCCTACGATGCCTGGCCGCCGCACTGCGACTGGGTTGCGCCCGAGGGCAGCCTCGTCTCCGCCGCCGGGGCGAGCGCGGCGAAGGGCGCGCTCATGGCGGCGCAGTACCTGCGCGACATCGGCGCCGCGGTGCGCGGCGAATTCGGGCTGGAGGGATGAGCGTTCCCCCCGCCGGCACCGCGGGTTTCGACTTCACCGGGCGCGCGGTCCTCGTCACCGGCGCGAGCCGGGGCATCGGACAGGGCATCGCCGTCGCCTTCGCCCGCGCCGGGGCGCGGCTCTGGATGCTGGCCGAGGACGCCGGGATCGAGGCCGCGGCCAAGGCGCTCGGCGCTGGGGCCCTGCGCTGCGACATCCGCGATCCCGAGGCGGTGTCCGCCGCGCTCGCGCCGCTCGGGCGTATCGACGTGCTGGTCAACAATGCCGGGATCGAGCGGCCGACCTGGCTTGGCGATCCCGGTGCCGCGACGGTGGCGGCGCGCATCCTCGAGACCAACGTCATGGGCACCGAGCACGTCACCCGCGCGGCGCTTCCGAAGATGCCGGAGGGCGGGCGGATCCTGCTCACCTCGTCGATCTGGGGCAAGACGGCGGTCCCGGGCTTTTCCGCCTATGCCGCCTCGAAACACGCGATGATCGGGCTGATGCGCAGCTGGGCGCGGGAGCTTGGCCCGCGCGGCATCACCGTCAACGCGGTCTGCCCCGGCTGGATCGGCACCGAGGCGGCGCTGGCCTCGCTGGCCGAGATCGCCCGGGTCGAGGACCGTCCCGAAGAGGAGGTCATGGCCGGGCTGATGGCGGCGCAGGCGATCCCCGGGCTGATGCTGCCTGGGGACATCGCCGGGCTCTACCTCTTCCTCGCCAGCGACGCCGCCGCCTGCATCAGCGGGCAGGCGATCTGCATCGACCGTGGAGAAACCCTGGCATGACCGGCGCCCTGAGCGGAGAGATCGCCCTCGTCACCGGCGGCAGCCGCGGCATCGGCCGCGCCATGGCGCTCGCCCTGCGCGCCGAGGGGGCGCGGGTCGCCGTGGCCCATCCCGACGATCCCGCCGCCGCGGACCTGCCCGCCGACATCCTGCAGATCGCCGCGGATGTCACCTCCGAGGCCGAGGTGGTCGCGCTCTTCGCCACCCTGAAGGTCCGGCTCGGGCCGGCCAGCCTCGTCTTCGCCAATGCCGGGATCCTCGACGAGGCGCCGCTGCGCGAGACCTCCGCCGAGAGCTTCGACCGGGTGCTGGCGGTGAACCTGCGCGGCGCCTTCCTCACCGCGCGCGAGGCGGCGCGGCAGATGGTCCGGGGGCGGATCGTGTTCACCGCCTCGGACCTCGGCTTTCTCGGCGCGGCGCAGACCGTCGCCTATGCCGCCTCGAAGGGCGGGATCATCGCCATGACCCGCAGCCTTGCGCGCGAACTCGGCCCCGAAATCCTCGTCAACGCGATCGCCCCCGGCCCGGTCGAGACCGACATGACCGCCGGCATGAGCCCCGAGGCGGTGGCGCGCGACCTCGCCACGCCGCTCGGACGCTTCGGCAGGCCCGAGGAGATCGCGGCGATGGCGGTGTTCCTCGCCGGTCCGGGTGCGGGCTTCATCACCGGGCAGGTGTTCGGCGTGAACGGCGGCTCGGCGATGTACTGACCGCGAAGTCGGCGCGGTTGGTACGGACTTCCTGAGTACGAGGAAGTCAGGAAAACCAAACAATATCCGTGGCTTATTTGTACGCAGCAAAACATATTGCGGGATTTCCGACTCTCGCCTATTTTGTGAGTGAACGATCACTCACATTTTGGGGTGCACAATGGCGAAGGCATCGGAACAACGTCGGGACCTGATCGAGCGGATGGCGCTGCGGCTCTTCGCGGAACGCGGCTATGCCGCCGTCTCGGTCCGTGACATCGCGCAGGCCTGCGGGATCGGCGAGAGCGCCCTCTACCGCCACATGACGTCGAAGGACGAGCTTGCCATCCGGGTGTTCCGCGAGGCCTACCTCGGCTTCGCACAGGAACTGCTCGAGGCGGCGGAGCCGGAGGCCCCGCTCGTCGAGAAGCTCGGCGCCTATCTCGAGGTGATGCTCTCGGCCTTCGACCGCGACCCGGACCTCTTGCAGTTCCTGCTCGGCCGCCAGCACGACATCATCATGCAGGCGATCACCGCCGAGGACGTCACGCCGCTCACCGTGGTGCGCGACGCGCTGCTCGAGGCGCAGGCGCGCGGCGAGATCAGGCTCGACAACCCGATCCTCGGCACGGCCATGGTCATGGGCGCGGCCTTCCAGCCGCTGACCTTCGCGCGCTATGGCCGCATCCCCTCTCCCACCTTGCCGATGCTGCGCCCGATGCTGGCCGGGATCCTCCGGCTGCTTGGCGCCACCCTCCCGGAGGACCTGAAATGATCATCGACAGCGAACGCTTCTCGGCCCAGATCGGCATCCTGATGACGGCGATGCTCGGGGCGCTGAACGACAACCTCGTCAAGGCCGCGATCATCGTCTTTGCCGCGCTGACCGTTCCCGCCGAACAGGCGGCGCAGGTCGGGCTCATGGCGGGCGGGCTGCTGGTGCTGCCCTTCGTGCTCTTCTCCGGCCTTGCCGGGGCCGCGGCCGACCGGTTCGAGAAGGCCGGGCTCATCCGGCTGGTGAAGCTGTCCGAACTGGGGCTGGCCTGCCTTGCCACCGCGGCCATGGCATGGGGCAGCCTGCCCGCGATGCTGGCGGTGGTCTTCCTGATGGGGGCGCAATCGGCCTTCTTCGGCCCGCTCAAGCTCGGCTGGCTGCCCGAGCGGCTGGACGAGGAGCAGCTCACCGCCACCAACGGCTGGATGGAGACGCTGACCTTCCTCGGCATCCTCGGCGGCACCGTCGCCGGCGGGCTGCTGGCCGGGCCGGGGACGCTGGTCTGGGCGGGGGTGGCGGCGATCGGCATCGCGCTGCTCGGCATCGGCGCGGCGCGGATGCTGCCCCGGGGCAGGGCGGCCGATCCCTCGGCGCGCCTGCCGCTGAACCCGGTGGCGGGCGGGCTGGGGACGCTGCGCAGCCTCTGGGCGGACGGGGCCGCGCGCCGCGCCGCGCTGCTGTCGGCGTGGTTCTGGGCGGCGGGATCGGTGTACCTGTCGACCCTGCCGGCGCAGCTGCGCGCCGCGCTCGGCGTGGGGCAGGTCGCGGTCACGCTGGTCATGGCGCTCTTCGCGCTCGGCATCGGTGCCGGGGCGGCGCTGGCCGCCCGCAGGCTCAGGGGCCGCGTCGGTGCCGGGCTGCTGCTGCCCTCGGCGCTGGTCCTGACGGCGGCGACCTTCGGCGTCTGGGCCGGGTTCGACCGGCTGCCGCAGGGCGCGGGGCTCGCCGCCCTCACCGCCACCGCCCCGGGGTTCTTCCTCTGCGCCGCGCTCTTCCTCGTGGCGCTTGGCGGCGGCATGTTCGCGGTGCCGCTGAAATCGGTGATCCAGTCCCGCGCCGAGCCCGCGAGCCGGGCGCGCTGCATGGCCGGGCTGAACCTGCTGAGCTCGGCGGTGATCTTCGCGGCCTCTGGCGCGGTGGCGCTGGCCATGGCGGCAGGCGTCACCCCCTCGGGCATCTACCTCGGGCTTGCCTTCAGCGCGCTGGCCGCGCTGGTCGCCTCCTGTCTCTTCTTCCCGCGCGAGACGCTGCGCACCGCCGCACGCTTCGTGCTCTGCCGCTGGTTCCGCGTCGAGATCGAGGGCGCGGAGCACCTCGACACGCGCGGCCCCGTGGTCTTCGTGTCGAACCACCTCTCCTTCATCGACGGCCCGCTGCTGCAGGCGCTGATCGAGCGCGACGTGGCGGTGGCGGTCAACACCCACTGGGCGGGGGGGCGTCTGCTGCGCCCGCTGGTGCGGCTGTGCAACCTGCAACCGATCGACCCGCAGAGCCCGATGGGCGCCAAGACCCTCGCGCAGAAGGTGCGCGGCGGCGGCGCGGCGCTGGTCTTTCCCGAGGGGCGGATCTCGACCCATGGCGGGCTGATGAAGGTCTACCCCGGCACCGCCTGGATGGTCGACCTCGCGGATGCGCCGGTGGTGCGGATCACTCTCGAAGGAGCCGAGGCATCAAGGTTCAACCGCCGTATTCCCGGGCTTGCCCGCCGGCTCTTCCCGAGGCTGCGCGTGACCGTCGCCGCGCCGCGCCGGCTCGAGCTTGACCCCGCGCTGCGCGGCGGCGCCCGGCGCAAGGCCGCGACCGTCGCGCTGCAATCCATGCTCGAGGAGGGCCGCTGCGAGGCGGCGATGCGCCCGGGCTCGATCCCCGAGCTCTATGCCGAGGCCAAGGGCCGTCTGGACGGCACGCTCACCGCGGTCACCGATCCGCTCGGCAACGCGCTGACGCACCGCAGGCTCAGTCTCGCGGCCGCGGCCTTCTCGCGACAGATCATGGCGCGGACCGAGGCGGGCGAGCGGGTGGGCGTGCTGCTGCCCGGGGTCTCGGCGGTGGCGGTCGTGCTGATGGGGCTCTGGCGCGCCGGCCGCGTGCCGGCCATCCTCAACCCCACGCTGGGCCCGGCGCCGATGCTCTCGGCGATCGAGACCGGCGCGATCACCCGCCTGCTCACCAGCCGGGCCTTCATCGAGAAGGCCGGGTTGCAGGAGGTCATCGCCCATCTCGAGGCGAGCAGCATCGAGATGCTCTGGACGGATGACCTGAAGGCCGCGATCACGCGCGGTGCCAAGCTCCGCGCGCTCTGGGATGCCCGCCGGCCTGCCGAGGTGCGAACGCAGCGCGACGATCCCGCGGTGGTGCTCTTCACCTCGGGCACCGAGGGCGCGCCGAAGGGCGTGGTGCTGACCCATGGCAACCTCATCGCCAATATCGCGCAGCTGCGCGCCCGCACCGACATCGGCTCGCGCGACCGGGTGCTGTCGGCGATGCCGGTGTTCCACAGCCTCGGGCTGACCGGCGGGCTGCTGCTGCCTCTGGTGACCGGCGCGCCGCTGATGATCTATCCCTCACCGCTGCACTACAAGGTGGTGCCCGAGATGGCCTATGTCCACCAGGCGACGCTGATCCTCGGCACCGACACCTTCCTGTCGGGCTGGGCGCGCAAGGCCGAGGCCTATGACTTCAGCTCGGTGCGCGCCGCCATCGCCGGGGCCGAGCCGGTGAAGCCGGCGACGCGCGAGATTTGGTCGCAGAGGTTCGGCGTGCGCATCCTCGAGGGCTATGGCGCGACCGAGGCGGGGCCGGTGATCGCGCTCAACACGCCGATGGAAAGCCGCGCAGGCACGGTGGGGCGCCCGCTCACCGGCATCGAGCTGCGGCTCGAGCCCGTCCCGGGCCTTGCGGGCAAGCGGCTCTGGGTGCGCGGGCCGAACGTGATGGCGGGCTATCTCATGCCCGGGGACGGCGGCGCCCTGACCCCGGTCGCAGGCGGCTGGTACGACACCGGCGACGTCGTCGAGGTGGATGCCGAGGGCTACGTGTCGATCGTCGGCCGGGTGAAGCGCTTTGCCAAGATCGGCGGCGAGATGGTGCCGCTTGCGGCCTGCGAGGAGCTGGCGGCGCGCTGCTGGCCCGAGGCCCGCGTCGCCGCGATCAGCCTGCCCGACCCGCGCAAGGGCGAACGCATCGTGCTGGCAACCGACGCCCCCGGCGCGGAGCGCGCCGCGCTGATCCAGGCCGCCCGCGCGTCCGGGCTTGCCGAGATCATGGTGCCTTCGGAGGTGGTCGTGCTGCGCGAGATCAGGCTGCTGGCCTCGGGCAAGACCGACTATCCTGCGGTCACCGGGGCCGTGCTGGGCACGGAGGGGGTCGCGGCGTGAGGCCGCGACCCTGCGGGGTCAGCCGGCGCTGCCGGTTTCCACGTCGACCACCACCGAGTAGCCGGGACGCAGCGCCGCTGCGTCCTGGCCCGCGTCGATCGAGATCCGCACCGGCAGGCGCTGCGCGATCTTGGTGAAGTTGCCGGTGGCGTTGGAGCCGGCCAGCAGGCTGAATTCCGAGGCGGCGGCGGGCGAAAAGCCCTGCACGTGGCCGTGGAAGGCCCGCCCGCCAAGCGCGTCGACGGTGAAGCGCACCGGCTGGTCGGCGCGCATCCCGGCAAGCGCGGTTTCCTTGAAGTTGGCGATCACCCAGAGCTCGGTGCCGACGTGGCTCACCAGCGTGGTGCCGGCGGTCACGTATTGCCCGACATGGGCCGAGACCTGCCCGAGCCGGCCATCGGCGGGGGCGTGGATCTCGGTGTGCTCGAGGTCGATCTTGGCCAGTTCCACCGCCGCCTCGGCGCTGGTCACCTCGGCCTTGCGCGCGGCGATCTGCAGCGTCGCGCTGGCGGTGGCCTCGCGGCTCACCTGCAGCTGCGCCTCGGCCTGCCGCACCGAGGCCTCGGCCTGGCGCAGCGCAAGGTCGGTCTGGTCGGCGCTCGACTGCGAGGTCACGCCGCGGGCGCGCAGCGTCGCCATGCGCCCGGCATCGGTGCGCGCGGTGTCCAGCGTCGACTGCGCGGCGGCGAGCGAGGCCTCGGCGGAGCGCTCGCCGGCCTCGGCGGAGCTGACGCTCTGCGTTGCCACGTCGACGGCGGCGCGGGCGGCCGAAAGGCTGGCCTCGGCCTGCGCCAGCTTCTGGCGGTAGCTCGACGGGTCGATCCGGGCGATGAGGTCGCCCTGTTTCACGGTCTGGAAGTCGGACACGTCGACCTCGGACAGGTAGCCCGAGAGCTGCGGGGCCAGCTGCGTGACCTTGCCGCGCAGATAGGCGTTCTCGGTTCCGGGATGGCTCGCCGCGAAGGGCGGCAGGTGCCAGGCGAAGAGCAGCAGCAGCACGCCGGCAAGGCCGATCGCGGTGGCGATGAGGGTCGGGAGGGAGAGGAGTTTTTTCATCGTTCGGCTCGGGAGGGTCAGGAGGTTTGCGCGGCGGGCTCGGGGCGCGTCATGCGCGCCGCCAGCCAGTCGCGGAAGAGGTGGAGCACCAGCGCGCAGAGCGCGGCCAGCGCGACGAGGGAGGTGAGGAAATAGGCGTCGTTGTAGGCCAGCACGTAGGCCTCCTTCGAGGCGGTCGAGACGAGCTGCGCCACCGCCTGCGCCTTCAGCTGGGCGCTGTCCTGCAGCTGCGGGGCGAGCTGCGCGGCATTGGCGGCGATGGCGGCGGAGGTGGGGCCGTCGCCGCTCACCAGCTGCTCGGCGAGCACCTGCATGTGGAAGGCCTGCCGCGCGTTGATCACCGTGCGGAAGAGCCCCGATCCGAGGATGCCGCCGACGCTCTGCGTCACCAGGAAGACGATGACGAAGGAGAGCAGGTACATCGGCCCCTTGCTCAGCGCCGCGATCAGCCCCTTCATCATGGCCGGGGCCATGAAGAGCATGGCCGCGAAGGCGATCAGCGCCTGGCTGACCATCATCTGCTCGGGCCGGGTCTGCAGGGTCGAGCCGCTGTCCATGAAGGCGCCGATCGCGATCAGCGCCAGCGCGGCGGCATGGTATCCGGGCTCGCGCCCGGGTTTCATCCAGCCGACGCAGGCCAGCGCCCCGAAGAGGCTCGCGACGCAGATCATCGTGAAGAGCCCGGTCAGCTCGCTGCCGCCGAGGCCGAGCGCGCTGAAGAGCCCGGGCGCGCCGGTGCTCTGCTCCGACAGCAGCAGGCGGAAGAGGAAGAGCGTGAAGGCCAGGTGCAGCATCGCCGGGGTCATCAGCCAGCGCACGTCGATCAGCGGCGTGTCGCGGTGCAGCTCGATCACCACCGCGAGCGTCAGCGCCGCGACCGAGGCGGCGAGCAGCAGGCCGAGCCAGGGCAGGTCGGTCCACCAGCGGAGCGGCCCGACGATGAAGCCCGTCACCAGCCCGCCAAGCCCGAAGGCCAGCAGGCCGAAGCTGAGGAAATCGGCCTTCTGGATCACCTTGGCATGTGGCACCGGCTTCAGTGGCAGCAGGTAGACCAGCATGAGGCTGACCATGGCAAGGCCGAGCGTGGTGAGGTGGATGCCCATCAGTCCACCGTCACCGAGCAGCGCCGGAGAGATGATCCGCGCCAGCGAGGGGCCGGTGGTCAGCAGCACCAGCGCGACCGGCAGGCCGAGCCGCAGCTTCCACTGCTGGGCGAGCGGCTCGAGGATGTAGAGGAAGGCCAGCGTCGAGAGCGGCGCCGCGGCGATGCCCGACAGGAACTGCAGCACCACGGCCGAGCGCATGTCGTCGATCCAGACTGCGGCGAAGGCCACCAGCACGTAGGCGGCGATGCCGATCTCGGCAAAGCGCCGAAGGCCGTACTGGGTGCGCAGCTTGATCAGCATGATGGTGAGCGAGGCGCGCGGGATCATGTAGGCGGCCATCAGCCAGCTCGCCTGCGTCGTGGTGATGCCGAGATCGCCGGCGAACTGCGGCAGGTTGGCCGAGATGAAGCCCTGCCCAAGCCCCTGCGTCACGCCGAGCATGAGCGCGGCGAAGACATAGGGAAGCGCTTGCGCCAGCGTCATGCCCGGTGCGGGGGGCGGGGTCTGCGGCTGCGTATCTGTGGCGGCGTCGGTCATTGGGAGGACAATTTCGTTGCGTTGAGCGCGATGCGTTCCAGCGTCCGGCGCGCGGCGTCCTGGTCCTCGGGCGAGATGCCCTCCATCAGGTCGCCCCGCACCCGCTCGAGAAAACAGGTGATCCGGCTCGAGCGCGCCTTGTCGGTCAGGTGCAGCGCGCGCTTGCGGGCGTCGCCGTCGAGGGCGCGGCGCTCGATGAAGCCCGCCGCCTCGAGCGCGTCGATCTGGCGCTTCAGCGCCGGGGCCTCGATGCGCAGCGCGCAGGCGAGCTCGGCCTGGGTCGCACCCTCGCGCCGGGCCAGCTCGGTCACCACGCGGGCGCGCGAGAGGGTCAGGCCGACCTCCTGCGCGCTGGCGTCGTAATGGGTGCGGATCTCGCGCATCGCCTCGAGCAGCGCTTCGAGAAGCCGGGTCTGGGTCTGGGGATCGGACATGGGCGGAGTGACTCGGGGTTGCTTAACAGGAAAACCACTTAACATGGTAAGTAGTTTTCGCAAGCCGGTCTCACGCACGAGTGTCCCTGCGGAAATGAACAGCCCTTCGGAGGCAAGGCGCGGCACGGGAACTCAACGTCCCCAAGCGCCAGACGCGATGAAACGGCCCACGGAAGCGGTTGATAAGTTTGATGAACTTTTGTGGGGGAGGAGCGCGGCGACCCCAGGGAGGAGGAGAGGGGCCGCCGCTGAAATGCGGGGCTCAGGGAGGAGGAGAGAGCCCGGCAAATTCCGAGGCACGTTGCCGTGCCATGGGTTGAAGATAGGCGATGCCGCGGTGCAGAACAAGCTGTTAGCGCACAATGCTGCTCTGCAGAAAATGCATGGCTGGGGAGGGTGCCGGGAGTGCCGCTCAGCTGCCGCGAAAGCTCCGGGGCGGCGCGCCGAGGATGCGCCGGAACATCGTGGTGAAGGCGGCGGTGCTGTCATAGCCGAGATCGAGCGCGACCGTGGTCACAGGCGCCCCGGCCAGCACCTTCGGCAGCGCGTGGATCACGCAGGCATGCTGCCGCCAGCGCCCCGGCGAGATGCCGGTCTCCTCGCGGAAATGGCGTGTCAGGCTGCGCCGGCTCATCGCCGCGTCCCGCGCCCAGTCGTCGAGCGACAGATGCGCCGAGGGGGTCTCGAGGAAGGCCCGGCAAAGCTCGCGCAGCCGGGGATGGCGGGGCAGGGGAAGCGCCAACGGCTGGCGCTCCATCCGGGCGATCTCGATCAGGATCAGCTGCAGCAGGAGGGCGCTGCGTGCCGTCGGCACATCCACGTCGTCGATCGCGACGATCTCGACGATGAGCGACTGCACCAGCGGGCTGACCTTCAGCACCTCGGGCCGGTCCGGCGAGAGGTCGGTGACCTCGGGGCTGAGGTAGACAGACCGCATCCGCACCTCGCCGAACATGGCCACCTCGTGGTCGAGTTGCGCCGGCATCCAGAGCGCGCAGTCCGGCGGGACCAGCCAGGTTCCCCGGTCGGTGACGACGTAGAGCGTGCCCGAGATCGCATGCATGAGCTGGTGCCGCGCGTGGCGGTGCCGGGGCACCCGCGTGCCGTCCGGGTAGTCCGAGGCGATGCCGCTGACCGGCGCGCGCACCGCTTCGGCCCGCGCGATGCGCTCGAAGAGCTGCCTGCTGTCGTCCTGTGCCATGCTCGCCTCGGAATTCATGGATGCTGTGGCCCGTTCGCGAAGATAAATGTCTGAACCACGAAAGACTGCGCGGGGCAATCGGGTAAACCGGCGGGGAAAGGACTTTCCATGACGACAACATCGACCACCGCCCCGCAGGGCCACGAACTGCGCACCACATACGCGATCCTCGCCGCGATCAGCCTCTGCCACCTGACCAACGACCTGATGCAATCGGTGCTGGCGGCGATCTACCCGCTGCTGAAGACCGAGTTCTCGCTCGACTTCTGGCACATCGGCCTGCTGACGCTGGTGTTCCAGCTCACCGCCTCGTTGCTGCAGCCGCTGGTGGGGATCGCCACCGACCGGCATCCCTTCCCCTGGGCGCTGCCGATCGGCATGGGCTCCACCCTGATCGGGCTGCTGCTGCTGTCGGTCGCGCCGACCTACGGGCTGCTCATCTGCGGCGCCGGGCTGATCGGCATCGGCTCGTCGATCTTCCACCCCGAGGCCTCGCGGGTAGCGCGCGCCGCCTCGGGCGGACGGTTCGGACTGGCGCAGTCGGCCTTCCAGGTCGGCGGCAACTTCGGCACCGCCATCGGCCCACTGCTGGCGGCGCTGATCGTGGTGCCGCTCGGGCGCGGCTCGGTGGCGATCTTCGCGGTGCTGGCGCTCGTCGGCATGGCGATCCTCACCGGGGTCAGCCGCTGGCACATCTCCGAGCGCAAGGCCGCGGCGAAGCGCCCCAAGCCCGCCGGCCACGGCCTGCCGGCGCGGCAGGTGCGGATCGCCATGGTCGTGCTGCTGGCGCTGCTCTTCTCGAAACAGGTCTACATGGCCTCGATGACCAGCTATTACACCTTCTTCCTGATCGAGCGCTTCGGCCTCACCCCTGCGGGGGCGCAGAAGATGCTGTTCCTCTTCCTCGTGGCGGTGGCCTTCGGCACGGTGATCGGCGGGCCGGTGGGCGACCGCATCGGGCGGCGCACGGTGATCTGGGTGTCGATCCTCGGGGTGCTGCCGCTGACCCTGCTGCTGCCCTACGCCTCGCTCTTCTGGACCGGGGTGCTGTCGGTGCTGATCGGAGTCGTGCTGGCCTCGGCGCTTCCGGCGATCATCGTGTTTGCGCAGGAACTGGCGCCGGACCGGGTGGGGACGGTGGCGGGCCTCTTCTTCGGCGCGGCCTTCGGGGTCGCGGGCATCGCCGCCGCGGCGCTCGGGCTCATCGCGGATTCCACCGGGATCACCCGCGTCTTCCAGGGCTGCGCCCTGCTTCCGGCGCTTGGCCTGCTGGCGGCCTTCCTGCCGCGCCGCGGGATGCTCTGAGCAGGGCCGGGGCCAATCGGACAAGAAAGAAGGCCCGGCGCAGCGCCGGGCCTTTGGTCTTTTCGGGTGGGCGCCGGGCGCTCAGCCAAGCTGGTCGAAATAGGCCCGCGCCCGGATGAGCACGGCCCGAAACGCCTCGAGATCGCCGAGGATGTCGTCGCCCTGCGGCGCGCCGCAGACAAAGGAACCGCCCGACTGGTCGACGGCGGTGTCGAGCATCAGGTTGTCGCGCATCCCGTGGTTCTCGATCATCAGCCCGTCCGCGGCGCGGGTGAGCTCGCCGTCCGCCTCGAAGGGGCCGCCCGCGTAGAAGTCCTCGGTCAGCCGGGTGTAATAGTCGCGCGCGCTGTTGGAATAGGCAAAGCAGGGCTTGCCCTGCGCACGCATGTAGCCGACCTCGAAGGCGGTGCCGACATCGGCCGAGATGCCCCGGAACGGCGTCAGGTTGGCGATGATGAAATCGCTCTCGTCCATCATCCTCTCGTTCGCGAGGCCGATCGACAGGCCGAAGGCGAACGGCGTGTCGCCGCCGATCGCGTCCCCGTCCTCGGCGAGCGTCGAGGGGAGGAAGCCGTGCTCCAACGCCATCTCGCCCTTCCTGCGCATCACATCCGAGGCGTTGCGGAAGAAGACGTCGGGCCCGGCGATGTAGACATTGTGCGTCGGGGTCACTTCAGCTTCCCCGCATCCAGCGCGGCGAGGATCCAGGTCTTCCAGGTCTGGTCCTTGTCGGCCTTCTCGGGGATCACCTTCGAGGCCTCCTCCATGAAGAAGCGGTAGTCGCGGCCCATCTGCTGGCCCTTCAGCGTGTGCATGTCGAGCGCCACGTCGGGGATCTCGGGCAGGCGCTCGCCGAGTTCGACCGAGCGGCGGGCCCAGTTCACCAGGTCGTCCGAGGTGCGTTCCTTCTCGCTGCCGGAGATCATGCGGATCGCATGGGCGGCAAAGAGGAAACGGTCGCCGGCGGGGCGGGGGTAGCGCTTGTGCTGCTGGTAGAGCGTCTCGACCAGCACGGGCAGCTGCGGGTTGCCGGAGCCCACGTCCTCGACCGCGATCACGCAGAGGCGCGACCACATCATCTCTTCCATCTCGGGGCTGGTCAGGAACATCTCCCAGCCGAGCAGGATGGCGTTCTCCAGCATGCCGCGGCGCAGGCTCTTCTGCAGGGCCGAGATCACGTCGTCGGCGGCGAAGCCGTGCTCGGTCGTCGTGCGCTGCCAGGGATCGGGGGGTTGGTGTACGTTGATCATGGATCACTCCGGGGTTGAACGGCGCTTACGACCAGCGCGTCCTGACGACGCGTTCGGCCCGGTGCGCAAGGGTAAAGCAGAGAACGGCGGCGACGGTCACCACCAGCGAAGTGCCGAGCGCGCGCTCCATCGCGAAGCGGCTCGCCGCCTCGCGGAACATGAAGCCGAGGCCGCTGCGGCCCATCAGGAACTCGGCGAGGATGGCGGCCAGCACGCCCTCGGGGACGGTGATGCGCAGGGCGATCATCAGGTTGGGCACGGTGGCGGGCAGCACGAGGTGGCGCAGCCGCGCCGCCTTGCCCGCGCCGAGCACGCTGAAGAGATCGTCCGCGCCGCGCGGCAGGTCCCGCAGTCCCGCGCCGACGAAGACGAAGGTCGGGAAGAAGGCGGAGACGGCGACGATGGCGACGACGGTCGAGATGTCGTAGCCCAGAAGCCGCGCGAGGATCGGGATCAGCGCCACCACCGGCACCGAGGAAAAGATCAGCCCGAGCGGCGTCAGCATCCCCGAGAGCAGGCGCGACGCCCAGGCCGCCACCGCGACCAGCGCGCCGAGGACGAGCCCCGCCGCCACGCCTGCCGCGGCGGTCGCCAGCGTCTGCGCGGTGTTCGCAAGGTAGAGCGCGGGGTTTCCGAGCACGTCGCGCAGCACCGGCCAGGGCGCGGGCAGGACGATCGAGTTCAGCCCGGACAGGCTCACCCAGCCCTGCCAGAGCAGGAGCAACAGCAGGACCGCCCAGTTGCGGGCGAAAAAGCGGGTCATCGGAACCTCCGGTGCACGGCCGCCTCGAAGAGCCCGAGCAGGCCGTAGAGGATGAGCGAGGTCAGCGTGGTCAGCAGCACGGCGGCCCAGAGCAGCGGGATCTGGAAGTTCTGCATCGCCGAGATCATCAGCAGGCCGAGCCCGCGCGAGGCGCCGAACCATTCGCCGACGATCGCGCCCATGAACGAGACCGGCACCGCCAGCCGCAGCCCCGAGGCGAGCGCGGGCAGGGCCGAGGGCAGCTCGAGCCGCCAGAAGGTGGTCAGCGGCCGCGCCCCCATCGTACGGAAAAGATCGGCGTGCTGCGCCCGCGTCGCCTCGAGCCCCGAGGTGGCGGCGACGTAGATGAGGTAGGTGACCGCCAGCGCCGAGATCGCGACCGGGATCGTCTCGCGGCTCATCAGGATCATGAAGACCGGGGCGAGCGCGATGGCGGGCGTCGCATGCACCAGCGCGACGAAGCGGTCGATGCCCGCGCGGGCGGGCCGGACCAGCCGCACGAGCAGCGCCAGCGCCAGCCCGATGCCGGTGCCGGTGAGATAGCCCATGGCAACGGCGGCGAAGGTGGTGCCCGCCGCCCGGCCAAGAAGCTGGTGATGCGACGGGTCGGCCAGATAAGCCAGCACCGCGCTGAGCGGCGGCCAGGTCATCCCGGCAAGCCGGTAGGCGCCGATCAGCTCCCAGCCGAGGCAGAAGAGCCCGACCCCCAGCAGCGCCGGGCCGTGGCGGACGAGGCGCGCGCGGGCTGTCACAGCGCCGCCTCCTCGGGCTCGAGCGCAAGGGTCAGCTCGTCCACCATGGCGTGGAACTCGGGGGTGCGCAGCACCGCGGGATCGCGCGGGCGCGGGAAGGGCACGGCGACCTCGCGCAGGATGCGGCCGGGGCGGCCGGTCATCACGATGATGCGGTCGGCGAGAAAGATCGCCTCGTCGACCGAATGGGTGACGAGCAGGGTGGTGAGGGTGCGCGCGCTCCAGATCCGCTGCAGCTCGACGTTCATGTGCCGCCGGGTGACCGCGTCGAGCGCGCCGAAGGGCTCGTCGAGCAGCAGCACGTCCGGGTCCAGCACCAGCGCCCGGGCGATCGAGGCGCGCTGGCGCATGCCGCCCGACAGCTGGCTCGGCCGGGCGTCGCGGAAGCCGCCGAGGCCGACCAGCTCGATCAGCGCGTCGACGCGGGCGCGGTCGACCTTTTCCCCGGCAACCCGGTAGGGCAGGGCGATATTCTCGCCGACCGAGAGCCAGGGCAGCAGCGCGTGGTCCTGGAAGGCGACGCCGAGCCGGTGCGCGGCGGCCAGCTCGGAGGGCGCACGCCCCTCGATCCGCACCTCTCCGGTGCTGGCGCTCTCGAGCCCGGCGATCAGCCGCAGCACCGTGCTCTTGCCGCAGCCCGAGGGGCCGAGCACGGCGACGAACTCGCCCTCGCGCAGGGTCAGGTCGATACCCTCGAGCGCGGTGACGGTGTTGCCGTCGTCGAGCCGGAAGGATTTCGACACGCCGTCGAGGCGGATGGCATCGGGCTTGGCCTGGGACATGAAGGCTCCGGGGCAGGGCATTGGGCGGAACGGCCATGGGAGCGGGGGCGCCCATGGCCTTGCTGCGTCGGGGGGAGGGCCGTCAGAGCGAGGCGAGCGCCTCTTCGAGCGGGCCGAGGTCGACGAGCTCGGAGGCCAGCACGGGGGCCTCGATGCCCGAGGCGGCGGCGACCGGCGCGACCGAGCTCTCCACCAGCGCGACGTCGAACCAGAACGGGCCGGGCCCGTCCGGCGCGGTGACCAGCGGCTGGCCAAGCTCGCTCTGGCGGGTCTGCTGGGCAAGGTCGAGGCCGAAATCGGCGCCGTATTTCTCTACCGCCAGTTTCGCGCCCTGCGCCGGGTCCTTGCCGTTCTCGACCCAGCCGCGGGTCAGCGCGCGCAGGTAGCGCACGACGAGATCGCGGTTTTCCTCGACGAAGGCGCGGCGGGCGACCAGCGGCGCGCCCGGCACGGTGTAGCCGAGGTCGCTGAAGAGCGTGACGTGGAAATCCTTGCCCTCGGTCAGGCCCATGTTCTCGAAGGTGATCGGCTGGTTGGTGGCATAGGCCATGTAGGCATCGCCATCCCCCGCGAGCAGCGGCTCGGGCGAGAAGCCGGTCGGCACCAGCTCGAACTGGTCCTGCTCGAGCCCGGCCTTGGAGAGCACGAAGTTCAGCGTGTTGGCGTCGGCGGGCATCTGCGACAGGATGCGCTTGCCGATGATGTCCTCGGGGGTCAGCACCGGGTTGCCCGCCATCGACATGATCGCCGAGGGGCTGGTGGGATAGTTGCAGCCGAGCACGATGAAGTCGTTGCCGCGGGCGCGCGCCTCGAGGAAGGGAATCCAGTCGCCGCCGGCGAAGTTGCACTGGTCGGCGGCGAGCTGCACCAGCACGCCGGGCGCGTTCGGCCCGCCGGGGGTGTAGATGCCCTCTATGCCCTCATCGGCGAAGTAGCCGTTTTCCAGCGCGACCCAGAGGCCGGCGTACTCGGCATTCGGGATCCAGCCGAGCGCCGTGGTCAGCGGCACGAGATCCTGCGCGGCGCCGAGCCGGGGCAGGGCGCTCGCGCCGAGCAGCGCCGAACCACCGGCAAGGAAGGAACGGCGGGAGACTTCGGAAAAAGGTGTCATGGTCGACGGGATTCCCGTAACTGAGGTTACATCTGCTCTGCTGGGTGCGATAAAAATTACAGTGCGCCAAGGGAAATGTGCTATATGTTACACGGAAGATCGACGAGCGCGCGAAGGATGCCGCCAAAATGAGCAGACAGCAGGCACAGTACGGGCTTCCGGCCCAGACCTCCGTCGCGCGGCGGATCCACGAGGCCTACCCCGAGCTGACCTCGGCGCAGCGGCAGTTCGCCGACCTCGTCCGAGCCGCGCCGCTGAAGGTGGCCCGGCTGAGCATTCATGACGCCGTGGCCCTTGTGGGCGTGTCCGTTGCGACCGCCAACCGCTTCGCCACGACGCTCGGTTTCGAGGGTTACGCCGAGTTCAAGGCCGAGCTGATCCGCGGCTTCGAGCTGCTCTTCGAGCCCTATGACCGCTTCGAGCAGGAGCTGCTCGAGCAGGAGGGGCCGCTCGGCGCGATGCGGACGTCGCTGGCCACGGATGCCGAGAGCCTGCGGCGCACCTCGGCGGCGCTGACACAGGAGGATCTCGAGGCTGCTGTAACAATGGTTACATCGGCGCGGCGGATTCACGTGGCGGGCTTCGACCTCGCCGCCCACCTCGCGGGCATCTTCGCCATCGACCTGTCGATGATCGGCTGCCGCGCCTCGACCGCGACCAACGGCGGCGGCTCGATCGGCGCGATCCGCGAGATTTTCGACTTCGGGCCGGACGACCTGGTGATCGCCATCGCGTTCCCGCACTACTACACCGACACGCTGCGCATCGCGAACTACGCTGCCGAGGCGGGGATCCCGGTGCTCGCGATCACCGACACGCTCGCCTCGCCGCTGGCCGCCATCGCACGCACGAGCCTTTTCGTGCCGCCCGCGGCGGGTGGCCTGCTGCCCTCCTCGACGGCGATCCTCGGACTGCTCGAGGGGCTGACGGCGGCCGTGGCCAAGCGCCGCCCCGACGCCACCGAGGCCGGGCGCCGCTTTGCCGAGGCGGCCTATCCCTGGATGACCGCCGGGCCGAAGAGCTGGCCGCACCGCGACTGAGATGCCCTGCCGGGGCACGCGGAAGAGGGATGCGCCGCGGCCTTCCCCTCCCTGTGGAAGAGCCGCGGCGCAGCGCCGGTACGACCTCCGCGACTTTGGCATCGCGCGGCCGCGACCGGTCTCCCCGTCACCACGCAGGGCGCTGCGTGGACCGGGCCATCATCTCGACGCCGGGCGAGGGCCCCACTCACGTGCAGAGGCTCACTGCCTGCCCCGTTGCCGGCGGAGGGATGGTCCGATGGGGCCAGGGTAACGCACAACGCGCCGCCGCCATTGACGGCGGTCAATGGCGCGGCTGCGCGTGCGAGGGCAAATCCGGGGCCCGATACCGAGGGGCGGTGCGACAGTCGGCGTGTCTCCCGCCAATTGCCGAACGCATGCGCCGAGCGCCTGCATGGCGGCACCGCACGCCGGCTGTCGCTTGGCTCCGCCCTGAAGGATGCTGAACCCGGGCGGAGCGAAGGCTGCCACGGACCCTTCGGGCTTCGAGGTCTCTCCCGAACGACCCTCCGGTGGGGTGGCAGCCCCGACCGATGAGCCTGCGCCTCCCCGATCGCCCGTGCAGGGCCTTGTCCGGGGGCAAGGACATGCACGTCACCGGGGCCTGCGCCGCTCAACGATGAGAATAGCGTCGCACGAACCCGCCGCCGCGGCATTGTCCGCCGTCAATCCCCGGGTCGTCTCTCGGCATTCCGAAAACCGCTTCCCGGCGGCCATTTCGTTTGGCAGTCACGCGGGCGGCGATTACCTTGGGGCCGGAACCTCGACCCTTCGGGCAGCGATGGAACGGCGGCATGGGTGACGGCAACGGCAGAGAGGATCGGCTCGGCTTCCTGCTGCGCCTTTCCGACGCGATCCGGCCGATCTCGGACCCTGCCGGGATCGAGGCCGCCGCCTGCCGCATGCTGGCAGAGCACCTCGGGGTCGCGCGCGCCTGGTACCTCGAGATCGACGAGACGCGCCCTGCCGTGCGTGTCGGCGGGGCCTCCCCGGCAGGCGACGAGGCGCTGGCCGATTTCGACTGGTTGCCGGAGACCCTTCGCGGCGCCGAGGCGCAGGTCGTTTCGGGCAGACGTGGCTTCCCGCGGTCCGAGGGGCGGCAGCATCCGCCGACCCTTGAGCCGGATCTCCTGTCGTGGATGGCAACGCCCCTCCTCAAGTCAGGACGGCTGGTCGCCGCGCTCTGCATCGCGGATCGGGCGCCGCGCGACTGGAGCCACGCCGAGACTGCCATGCTCAAGGAGGTCGCGGACCGGATCTGGTCGGCGGTGGAGCACGCCCGCGCCGAAGCCAGCCTGAGCGCCGGCCAGACGCGCTACCGCACGCTGGTCGACGCGATGGACGAGGCGGTCTGCGTCTTCGAGCGGCTGCCGCTCCGCCCGGACGGGCTGCGCGACTACCGCTACATCACGATGAACCCCGCGATGCAGGCGATGTTCGGCATTCCCGATCTGAGCGGGCAGTCGATCCGCGACAACTTTCCCGACGAGGTCGAGGACTGGTACGACGATTACGACCATGTGCTCGACACCGGCAAGGCGGTCCGGTTCGAGCGCGGATCGGTGCCGCAGGGCATGGTGCTGGAGATGTTCGTGGCGCGCATCGAGGACGGGTCGGGGCGCAACCTGATGGCGGTGATCCGCGACGTGACGCGGCGCAAGCGCGACGAGGATGCCCTGCGCGAGAGCGAGGCCCGCAAGGAATTCCTGCTGCGCTGCTATGACCGGCTGCGCCCTCTCGGCGATCCGACGGCGGTGATGAGCGCCGGGTGCGAGCTGCTGACGCAGGAGCTTGGCGCCGACCTGGTCACCTACGCGGAAGTGGATGGCGAGGATTACGTGGTTTCGCGCGAATTCCGCCGGGCCGGGCCTGTCTGCGCTTCCGGCGCCCTGCCGATCCCGGACCTGCACGGGCAGAGCCGCGCGGCGCTCGAGGCCGGGCGGACGGTTGTCATCGGCGGCGATGCCGGGTGCGGGGCGGAGCCCGGCGATGCCGCATGCGACGCGCTCGCCTCCGTGGCCGTGCCCATGGTCAAGGACGACAGGCTCGTGGCCGTCCTGGGCGTCGCCCGGGCGCGGGAGTTTCCCTGGACGCCGCACGAGGTCAGCCTCATCGAGGAGGTGGCCGAGCGCACCTGGTCGGCGGTGGTGCGGGCCCGCTCGGTGAAGGTGATGCGCGAGAGCGAGGAGCGGTTGCGGGCCCTCGTCACCGCGACCTCGGAAGTGGTCTACCGGATGAGCCCGGACTGGCGGATCATGTGGCAGCTGGACGGGCGGGGGATCGTCCACGACACCTCCGAGCCGACGACGGACTGGCTTGCCACCTACGTTCCGCCGGAAGACCGGGCCGAGGTCATGGAGGCGATCCGGCGGGCCATCGAGAGCAAGAGCGCCTTCCAGCTCGAGCACCGCGTCCTGCGACCCGACGGGACGCTCGGCTGGACCTTCTCGCGCGCCATCCCCCTGCTGGACGAGGGTGGCGGGATCGTCGAGTGGTTCGGCGCGGCCAGCGACACGACCGCCCACCGCCAGGCCGTCGAGGCGCTCGCGCATTCGCAGCGGCTCGAGGCGGCGGGCCGTCTTGCGGGGGCGATCGCGCATGATTTCAACAACCTGCTGACGGTCATCATCGGCAATATCGAGCTTTCCGAGATACGCACCTCGGCCGAGGAGAGGATCGAGTATCTCGACAAGGCGCTGAAGGCGGCGCAGCTCGGCGAGCGGCTGAACCAGCGGCTCGTCACCTGGGCGGGCCAGGTCCCGATGCGCCCCGAGGAGGATTCGATGAACAACCTCGTCAGGGAGACGGCCGGGTTCCTCGATCGCTCGATCGGCGAGCGCTTCACGCTGGTGCTGGATCTCGCCGAGGATCTCTGGCCCTGTTTCGTCGACCCGGCCCATGTCGACAGCCTCATCCTCAACCTCGTCGTCAACGCGCGCGACGCGATGCCCGACGGTGGCGAGATACGGCTGGCCACCTCGAACGCCCCCGCTGCGGCAATCGCGGCGCTCGGGATCGCGCAGGCGAAGCCGGGGGATTACGTCTGCCTCTCCGTCTCCGACGAGGGCACGGGCATGACCGAGGAGGTTCGACGGCAGGCGCTGGAGCCGTTCTTCTCGACCAAGCGGCACGGGACCGGGGTGGGCCTCGGCCTCTTCAGCGTGAACAGCATGATGCACCAGTCCGGCGGATTCCTCGACTTCGACAGCGCGCCGGGGCGGGGCACGACCTTCCGGCTCTATTTCCCGCGGTCCGGCATCAGGCGCGACGCCGGCGCGCCCGGCCACGCGATCCTGCCGAAGCGGCGGGCCAGCGACACCGAGCCGCTCATCCTCGTCGTCGAGGACCAGAAGGCCGTGCGGGATGCGACCAGGGGCCGCGTGCAGGCGCTCGGCTACCGGGTTCTCGAAGCCGTGGACGCCGAGGAGGCGCTCGCGATCCTGCGGACGCATGAGGACATCCGGCTGGTGTTCAGCGATGTCGTGATGCCCGGCGAGCTGAGCGGCCGTGATCTCGCGCGCAGGATCCTGTCCGATTTCCCGGGCATCGAGGTGCTGCTGACCACCGGCTACAGCTCCGAGACCAGCCCGGCGAGCGCGGAGGATCCCTCGGCAGGGGTGCCGGTGCTGACCAAGCCCTACCGGTTGCAGGATCTCGCGCAGGCCCTCGGCAGCCTGCTGGCGCGCCCCGGCGGCTGACCAGCCCCCGTCACAATGACCGCGGTCAAGATGGCCGGGCGCGTTTCGTGCAAGACTGTCCCCGGCTCTCGGCGCGGATCCATCCTTCAATGGCCTTCACCCCGGGGGTGTCCGTCTGGCGGGGAGGGTCACGGAATGGCTGAGGGATCGGAGCGCTTTGCGGATCGCAGGGAGGCCGGGCGCCGCCTTGCGTCCCGCCTTGCGTCGATGGGGCTGGACCAGCCGGTCGTCTACGCACTGCCGCGCGGCGGTGTCCCGGTCGCGCTCGAGGTGGCGCGGGCATTGCGGGCGCCGCTCGACCTGATCTTCGTGCGCAAGATCGGCGCGCCGGGCGCGCCCGAGGTTGCCCTCGGGGCCATCGTCGACGGCGAGACGCCGCAGACGGTGATCAACGAGGACGTGCTGCGCAGCTCCGGCGGCGACACCTCCTACCTCGAAAGGGCCCGGGCACGCGAGCTGCAGGAGCTGGAACGCCGCCGGACCCGCTACCTCGGCGACCGCAGGCAGGTGTCCCCCAAGGGGCGGACCGCGGTGATCGTCGATGACGGGCTCGCCACCGGCGCCACGATGAAGGCGGCGATCATCGCGATGCGGCGGCAGGGGGCGAGCAGCATCTGCGTCGCGGTCCCCGTCGCGCCGGCCCGGGTGGCGGAGGAGTTCGCCGGGCTGGCCGACCGCGTGGTCTGCCTGATCCCGGCGTCGAGGTTCTACGGCGTGGGCGGGTTCTACGACGACTTCCACCAGCTCAGCGACGAGGAGACCCTTGGCCTCTTGCGGCAGGCCTGGGCGGAAGAGGCCGCGCCGGAACCGAGGGCCGCGCTCTCGCGCCGCAGCGTGTCGGTGCCGCCCCTGTCGCTTGCCGGAGAGCTCGCGGTCCCCGCCGATCCGCGCGGGCTGGTGATCTTCGCCCATGGCAGCGGCTCGAGCCGGCTCAGCCCGCGCAACCGCGCGGTGGCCGAGGTGCTGAACGCGCGCGGCTTCGCGACGCTGCTCTTCGATCTGCTGACGCCGCACGAGGCGCAGGACCGGCGCAACGTCTTCGACATCCCCCTCCTCGCCGAGCGGGTGGTCGAGGCCGTCGCCTACGTCGGCGGCGAGCCCGATGTCGCGGAGCTGCCGGTCGGCCTTTTCGGGGCCAGCACGGGGGCCGCGGCGGCGCTGGTCGCGGCGGGCGAGCTTGGCCCGCGCATCGGCGCCGTCGTCTCGCGCGGGGGCAGGCCCGACCTTGCCGGGGCCCACCTCGGAAGGGTGACCGCACCGACGCTGCTGATCGTCGGCGGCAACGATGGGCATGTGCTGACGCTGAACCGGCAGGCGCTCTATGCGCTCACCTGCGAGAAGCTGCTGAAGATCGTGCCGGGCGCGAGCCATCTCTTCGAGGAGCCGGGCACGCTCGAGGCGGCGACGGACATGGCCTGCACCTGGTTCGAGCATTACCTGCAGCTCTCGCCCGAGGCGGTGCATCCGCGCCCGGAGGAGCATCTGCGCGGCCCGGACGAGATCGTCGCCGCCCTGCGCGCCGCGGTGAACCCGCTGCCCGAGCCCGAGGATCCCTCCTTCGGCGCGGCCTTCGACGACTACGGCTCGGCGCGGGTCGTCCTGCTGGGCGAAGCCTCGCACGGCAGCTCGGAATTCTACCGCGCCCGCGCCGCCATCACCCGGCGCCTGATCGAGAGGCACGGCTTCACCCTCGTCGCGGCCGAGGCGGACTGGCCGGATGCGGCGGCGATCGACCGGCATATCCGCGGCAAGCCCGGCGCTTCCTCGCGGCGCGTGCCCTTCACGCGCTTCCCGGCCTGGATGTGGCGCAACCGCGAGTTCGACGAATTCGTCGCCAGCCTGCGGGACCACAATGCCAAGGTGGAACCCGACGAGCAGGTGCGCTTCACCGGGCTCGATCTCTACAGCATGACCGCCTCGATCGCGGCGGTTCTGGAATATCTCGACCGCGTCGATCCGGCCGCGGCGAAGGAGGCCCGCAAGCGCTATGCCTGCATCGACCCCTGGTCGCAGGAGCTCTCGGCCTACGGGCGCGCCTCGCTGAGCCGGGGCTACGCGCTCTGCGAGGCGCCGGTGATGCGCACGCTGCTCGACCTGCTGCAAAGCGAGCTGCACTACGCCGCGCGCGACGGGGACGACTTCTTCGACGCGGTGCAGAATGCCCGACTGGTGGCCAATGCCGAGCGCTATTACCGCGTGATGTACTACGGCTCGCATGAATCCTGGAACCTGCGCGACAGCCACATGTTCGAGACGCTGAGGCGCGTGCTCGACCGCGCGGGCCCCGAGTCCAGGGCCGTGGTCTGGGCGCACAACTCGCATATCGGCGACGCCCGGTTCACCGACATGGGCAGCGCGCGCGGCGAGCTGAACATCGGCCAGCTCTGCCGCGAGGAATTTGGCCGGCAGGCGGTGCTGATCGGCTTTGGCACGCATGGCGGCACCGTGGCGGCGGCCTCCGAATGGGATGCGCCAATGGAGGTGAAGGCGGTGCGCCCGTCGCGGCCCGACAGCTACGAGGCGCTGTTCCACGGCGTCGGCGAGCCGCGCTTCCTGCTCGACATGGGGCGCGACATGGACCCGGCGCTGCGGCGCGCCCTGCGCGATCCCCGGCTCGAGCGCTACATCGGCGTCATCTACCGCCCCGAGACCGAGCGCTGGAGCCATTATTCCCACGCCACGCTGCCGGACCAGTACGACGCCTTCGTCTGGTTCGACGAGACGCGGGCGGTGACGCCGGTCCCGACGCGGGTGATCGCCGGAGAGGAGGAGACCTATCCCTTCGGCCTCTAGTCGGCCTCTAGGCGGAGCGCTTTTCAGGTGTGCATCAGCGCGGCGAGGGTCGGGCAGAGGCTCTCGCGGCAGAGCCTGCCATGGAACAGGCCGAAATGCCCGCAGCCGGGGATGACCAGCGTGTGCTCCTCGCGCCGCGCAAGCCCGGTGCAGAGCGCGTGGGCGGCGCTGGTCTGCCCCGGCGCGGCGATCTCGTCCTCGGCGCCCTCGACGGTGATCAGCCGGGTATGGCGGAGCGCGGCGGGGTCGATGCGGCGGCCGCGGAACTCGAGCGTTCCCACGGCGATGTCCCGCGACAGGAAGACGTGGTCGATGTTCTCGGCAAAGATCCGGGCGTCGAGATCCATCACCGCGCCGTAAAGGTCGCGGAACGGGAAACGCAAGGGATCCGCGCCGTCGTCCTCGCGCATCTTGCGGGCAAGTTCGGTCCCGGCCTCGAGCTCCCTTTCGAGGTAGCGCGTCAGCGCCGCGAGCTGGGTCTCGGCGGCGTAGACCCACCGGCGGTGGCCGGCATGGGCCTCCGGCACGCGGGAGAGCGGCACGCTGCGATACCAGGACGCGGGCCGCTCGCGCAGCAGCTGGACGAGCGGCGTGGGATTGGCGAGCGGGTCGACCGGGGCGGCGAGAAGGACAAGGCTGGCGGGCTCTGAGCCCGGCAGATGCGCGGCAAGATCGGCGCTCGCCGCGAGCGCGGGCACGCCGCCCTGGCAGAGCGCGACCAGATGCGTGCCCGGGCCGACGTGCAGCACCGCGTCGACGATGGTGCCGATGTTGTCGTCGAAGCCGAAGGTGCCGTGCCCGATCTCGACATGGCGCAGGTTGGCCCAGTCGATCACCGTCACGCCCATGCCCGCGCCGAGCAGGCCCAGCACCAGGTCGCGCAGGATCACCGGCAGGTGGCCGGACAGCGGCGGCACCAGCAGGACGCGCGGCGCGCCCGGATGGCCGGCAAGCCCGAACTGCCGGAGCGCGTGGAAGGGGGTGACGTGCAGCACCTCCTCGGTCACCGCGACGGGCCCCCGGGCGCTCTTCGCCACGCGGATCCCGAAGGGCTGGTACAGCGGCTGGTCGGCGCCCGGCCGCAGCGCGGCGGTGCTGTCCTCAGCGCTGGAGGACATAGAGGCCCGGCGCCGGGCAGAGCGGCGCGAGCTCGGTGCCGGGCACGCCCGTCGGCGGCGGCGGAACCTGCCGATCAGAGCCCTTCGCGCACAGCCAGTCGACCCAGTGCGGCCACCACGACCCCTCGTGCTGCGCGTGGCGGGCATGCCAGTCGTCCGGCCCGACGTAGGGCGCGCCCTCGGGCCGTTGGCCGAGCCGGAAGCGGCGCCGCGCCTCGCCCGGCGGGCTCAGGATCCCGCCGTTGTGGCCGCCGCTGACAAGCGCGAAGGTCATGTCGCCATCGGTGAAGAGCGCGGTCTTGTAGACCGAGCGCCAGGGCGCGATGTGGTCCTTCTCGGTGGCAAGCACGAAGAGCGGCGCCGAGATGTCCTTCAGCGCGATGACCCGGCCCTCGACGGCGAAACGGCCCGCGGTCAGCCGGTTCTCGAGGAAGAGGCCGCGCAGGTACTCGGAATGCATCCGGTAGGGCATGCGCGTGGCATCCTTGCTCCAGGCGCCGATGTCGAATTCCTGCTCCTCCTCACCCATCAGGTAGCGCCGCACAAGGCGCGACCAGATCAGGTCGCGGTCGCGCAGCACGCGGAAGGTGCCGGCCATCTGCCGCTGGTCGAGGTAGCCCTGCGCCCACATGAGATCCTCGAGATAGGCGATCTGCGTCTCGTCCACGAAGAGCATCAGCTCGCCCGCCTCCGAGAAATCGGTCTGCGCGGCGAGCAGGGTGATCGAGGCAAGCCGTTCGTCGCCGTCGCGGGCCATCGTGGCGGCGGTGATCGCGAGGATGGTCCCGCCGAGGCAGTAGCCGCAGGCGTGGACGCTGCTCTGCGGGCAGACCCGCGCGATGGCGTCCAGCGCGGCGAGCACCCCGTCGCGGCGGTACTCGTCGAGCGAGAGGTCGCGCTCCTCCGCTCCCGGGTTGAGCCAGGAGATGCAGAACACGGTGAACCCCTGCGCCACGAGGTGGCGGATCAGCGAGTTCTCCGGGCTGAGGTCGAGGATGTAGTATTTCATGATCCAGGCGGGCACGATGAGGATCGGCTCGGCCTGCACGGTGCCGGTGGCGGGCGCGTACTGGATCAGCTCGAAGAGGTGGTTGCGGAAGATCACCGTGCCCGGGGTGCAGGCGACCTCGTGGCCCGGAACGAAGGTCTCGGGCTGTTCTGAGTGCAGCACGCCGTCGCGCAGCCAGTCCTCTGCAAGCAGGCTCGCCCCGTCGAGGAGGCAGCGGCCGCCGGTTTCGACCAGCCGGTTGAGCACGTCGGGATTGAGCCAGGGCACGTTCGAGGGTGACATCGCATCGAGCGCCTGCCGCGCCATGAAGGCGACGCGCGCGCTCTCGCGGGGGTTCATGCCGCGTTGCGGACCCGTGCTCGTCTCCCACCAGTCCTCGGCCGCAAGGAAGCTCTGCATCCAGAAGCGGGCGAGCGGGTTGCTCCAGCCGTCGCCGTCGAAGCGGTGGTCATCCTTCGCGGGCACGAAGCCGCGACCCCTGTCCCATATGCCGCTGAACGCCTGCCACTGGTTGTGCCAGTACCGTTCCGCAAGATCGGTCTGGCGCCCCGGCGCCTTGAGCAGGTTCGCGGCCCAGGCCTGCCAGGCCGAGGCCGCCGCGTAGGGCGAGACGCCCATGGTGAGGCGTGCCCGCGCCGAGGACAGCGCCCGGTCGAGGCTGGCATGGAAGCCGTCATGCTGCCAGACGTCCGGGGTTTCGGGCGGGGCGCAGGTGGGCAGGGGCGGCGGCGCGACCTCTCGCGGCGACGGTGCGATGGCGGGGTGCGGGACGGGATCGGGCATGATCGCTGCTTTCGTGCGTGGGGCGGCACGGACCGCCGGGGCCGATGATCACGGCCATCTTGGAGCGAAGCGCGGCGCAGGTACAGCCCCGGTCGCGGCCCGTGGACGGGTATTGCACGCCTGCGGCGCTAGCCTTGCGGCTTGCCCGGCGGCCGCGGGTGCGGCTTCGGGGCCGGCAGGTCACCCTCGGCGCGCGCCTCCCGCATCTGCAGGGCCAGCCCGCGCGGATCGCGCGCGGCGGAGGGGGTGGCGGCGCTCCAGTTGGTCCAGTCCCTCGCGGAGGGAACGGCCTGCGGCTGGGCGAGAGGCGCCTCGAACCCCTCCTCGTGGGACCGGGCCACGAGCCGGAGCTTCATCGGGTCAAGGACGTTCAGGTGGTCGGGCGAGAGCAGCTCGATGGCGCGCTTGTCGTGCAGCTTGTGCAGGGACCGGCAGAGCGTCTCGACGGTCATGTCGAGCAGCGAGGCCAGGTCGCGGCGGCTCAGGCGGATGTGCAGCGTGCCGGTCTCGCCGGTCTCGGAGGCGGCGAGCTCGTCGAGGATCCAGAAGGCCAGGCGCTGCAGCGTGCTGCGCCCGCGCATGTTCATCACCGAAAGCTGCATCTGCTCGAGCTGGTAGCGCATCATCACCATGTAGCAGCGGAAATGGTGCGGTTGCTCCTGCAGGAACTGGTCCCAGGTGCTGCGCGGCATCCAGCACACCTTGGTGTCGGTCACCGTCACCCAGGAATAGCGGCTCCGGGTGTTCTCGGGGACCGAGATCAGCTGACCGCTGCGGGTGATCTGCAGCAGGTGCTCGTCGCCGCCCTCGGTCACGGTGCCCAGCTTGACCATGCCGCTCGCGATGATCCCGACCTTGTCGAGCGGTTCGCCCTGCAGGACGATTTCGGTTTCCCGCGGATATTCCGCGAGCGTGCTTCGGCTTGCGAGTTCCTCGACCGAGTGCGGGTCGAGGAGACTGCAGAAACCGGACCGTCTGGCGGCGCAATGGCGACAGCGACCCGTGTCTGACTGATGGTGCATCATGTGGGTCCCCCCCTCGGATAGACGTGGCGAGGGAGATGATTTCAGGGGTTGGAATGTGAAGTAACCCCGAGAATTGAGTAGAATTGTGCAGAGCGGCCCGGCGTCCGGGCCCACCCCCCGGGGCCCCGCGCGGGGCCGCCGGAGAATTCCGCTATCAGGCGGACTTCACGTCGATTTTCCGCGTCGACGCCAGGGCCTCGGCGGATTTCGGCAGGGTCACCTTCAGCACGCCGTTGGCGAATTCCGCCTCGACCTTGTCGCGGTCCACGTCCTGCGGCAGGCGGATGCTGCGCTGGAAGCTGCCCCAGCGGCGTTCGCGTAGGTGGTAGGTGCCCTCGGCGGTCTTCTCCTCGGCGGATTTCTCGCCGCTGATGGTCAGGCTGCCGTTGCCGATGCTGACCGCGACCTGGTCGGCGTCGAGGCCCGGCAACTCGGCGGTGATCAGGTAGCCGCTGTCGGTCTCGGCAAGGTCCAGGGCGGGGCTGAGCACGAATTCCGAGGTCATCATCGGCGGGCGCCCCGGGACCTTGTCGAACCACTGCCGCGGCTCGAAGGCATCGAAGAGCCGCTCCATCTCGTCGCGCAGGCTGCCAAACCCGGCCCAGTGGCCGAGCGACGAGCCCGGCTGCGGCCCGCGCGGCGGCCTGGCCTCCCGGGAAACGGGGACGTCGGTTTTCGTGGACATGGTGGCCTCCAATGCAGATGCGGGGGGCCGCCGACGGGCGCTGAGGAACGGGGACAGGCCGGTCGGCGGCGGTGTTCGCGGGCCCGGCTGGGGGGCCGGGATGGACTCAGCGACGGCTGAGCCGCGAACTGTCTGCAGAGTCGGCCTTTTCGGCCCGGCGCGCATTGATGATGGTCAACCACTGCGCGGGCATTGCAGCCCCGGCGGCGGGGCAGACTTGACCTTGGTCAATGCGCCGCCGCCCGGGCCGGACATGCTGGTCACGGGGCCGGACCGGAAGGAGAGCCGCGATGAAGGGCACGGGGCACACCGCCATAGACACGGCGCCGCAGGTGGTCGCCGAGTGGCTGAACCTGCTCTGCGACGATCTCCAGTGGCGCGAGAAAGGGCGGGCCTACCTGCTCCTGACCGAAACCCTGCACGCGCTGCGCGACTACCTCGGGGTCGAGGAGGCCGCCGCGCTCGGGGCGCAGCTGCCGCTGATCATCCGCGGCATCTACTACGCCAACTGGACCCCGTCGAAGACCCCCGTCCATCCGCGCAGCAAGGCGGATTTCCTCGCGCGCGTCGGGGGTGCCTTCAGCCGCGATCCGCTCGAGAATCCGGAACGCGCCGTGGCGGCGGTCTTCGACCTCTTGCGCCGAAAGGTCTCGATGGGCGAGATCGACCACGTGAGCAACGCCATGCGCGGGCCGCTGCACGCCCTGTGGCAATGAGCGGCGGGGCCGCCACGCTCAGGCCGCCGACTCCGCCCCTGCGCCCGCCTCCGGCTCCAGCGCATGGGCCAGCACGTCGTCGACGGTCTTCAGCCAGACGAATTCCAGCTGGCGGCGCGCGGCCTCGGGGATGTCCTCGAGGTCGGACCGGTTCCGCTCGGGCAGCAGCACCCGCGTGATCCCCGCCGCGGCCGCCGCGACCACCTTCTCGCGGATGCCGCCCACCGGCAGAACCAGCCCGCGCAGCGAGATCTCGCCGGTCATCGCCGTGTCGCTGCGCAGCCTGCGGTCGAGCAGCAGCGAGGCGAGCGCGGCAAAGATCGCCGTGCCGGCGCTCGGCCCGTCCTTGGGGGTCGCGCCGGCGGGGACGTGAACATGGATGTCGGAGGTCTCGAAGAGCTCGGGGTCGATGCCAAGGCTGCGGGCGCGGGCCTTGACCAGCGTCACCCCGGCCTGCGCGCTTTCCCGCATCACCTCGCCAAGCTGCCCGGTGAGGATCAGGCGCCCCTTTCCCGGCACCCGGCTGGCCTCTATGAAGAGGATGTCGCCGCCGACCGGGGTCCAGGCAAGGCCGGTGGCCACCCCCGGCAGGCCGGTGCGCAGGGCGGTCTCGTTCTCGAAACGCGGCGCGCCCAGCATGCCCGGCAGGTCGCCCGCAAGGATGGTGCGCGCGTCGGTGCTGCCTTCGGCGAAGCCCACCGCCACGTGGCGCAGCAGCGCGCCGATCTGCCGCTCGAGCCCGCGCACGCCCGCCTCGCGCGTGTAGCCGCGGATCACCGAATGCAGCGCCGCGTCCTCGATCCGCACCTGTTCGGCGGTAAGCCCGGTCGCGGCAAGCTGCGCGGGGACGAGGTAGCGCCGGGCTATCTCGAGCTTCTCCTCCTCGAGATAGCCGGGCAGGGCGATGATCTCCATCCGGTCGCGCAGCGGCGCGAGCACGGTCTCGAGCGTGTTGGCGGTGCAGAGGAACACGACATGCGACAGGTCGAAATCGGTGCCGAGGTAATTGTCGTGGAAGGTCGAGTTCTGCGCCGGGTCCAGCACCTCGAGCAGCGCGGCCGAGGGATCGCCGCCGATCCCGTGGCCCATCTTGTCGATCTCGTCGAGCATCATCACGCAGTTGCGCGCCCCGGCGCGGCGGATCTGCTGGATCACCATGCCGGGCATCGCGCCGACATAAGTGCGGCGGTGGCCCCGGATTTCGGCCTCGTCATGGACGCCGCCGAGGCTGAGCCGCGCGAAGGGACGCCGCAGCGCCCGCGCGATGCTCTGGCCAAGAGAGGTCTTGCCCACGCCCGGCGGGCCGACGAAACACAGGATCGGCGCCTTGCCCGCCGGGGCGAGGCGGCGCACCGCGAGGTATTCTATGATCCGCGCCTTGATCTTCTCGAGCCCGTAGTGATCGGCGTCGAGGATGCGCCGCGCCGTGGCAAGGTCGATGCCGGCCTCCTCGGGAAGCCGCCACGGCAGGCCGATCATCCAGTCGAGCCAGCCGCGCAGCATCGCGGCCTCGGCGCTGCCCTGACCCATGCTCTCGTAGCGGCCAAGCTCGGCCAGCGCCTGCTTCTCGGTCTCCTCGGGCATGCCTGCGGCGATGATGGCGCGCGAGAGCTCGGCGAGGTCCTCGCCGCCGTTCGTGCCGGTCTCGCCCAGCTCGCGGCGGATCGCGGCAAGCTGTTCGCGCAGGATCACCTCGCGGTGGCGCCCCTCCAGCTCTTCGCGGGCCTGCGCGCTGATCTCGCGGGTGATGCGCAGCACCTCGACCCGGCGGCTCAGCTTGCGGGTCATCGTCTCGATCCGGGCGGCGATGTCCACGGTCTCGAGCAGCTCCTGCCGCTCCTCGGTGGACATGTCGGTGTAGCCCGCGGCGAGATCGGCAAGATAGCCCGGATCGTCGATCTGGGCGACGGAGTCGGCCAGCCCCTCGGGCGCCTCGGGCAGCATGTGCAGCAGCTGCACGGCCAGATCGCGCAGGTGCAGGAAGCGGGCCTCGGTCTCGGGGCGGGTGTCGTGGACGTCCTCGACGGGCTCGACCCGGCCGACGAGGAAGGGGGCGTCGGGAAGCAGCTCGACCAGCCGGAACCTTCCGGCGCCGCGGCAGATCAGGTGCCGCCCTTCCTCTGAGGTGGTGATGTAGCGCAGGATCTCGGCGGCGCATCCCATGGCGTGGAGCCCCGCCGCGTCGGGCGTGTCCTCCTCCGGCGTGCGCTGCAGGATGACGCCGATCGGCAGATCGTCCCGCACCGCGCGCTCGACCCCGGCGACCGAGGTGAGCCGGCCGATCGAAAGCGGGAAGACGGTTCCGGGAAAGCCCACGAAATTGCGCACCGGCAGAAGGATCAGCGCGTCCTCGGGGATCGCGAAGCCGGTGTCCGCCTTGTCGGGGCTCGGCGCGGTCTTGTCGGTCATGATCGCTCCTCCGGCAGCTTTGCGAGCCGGACGACGAGGCAGCCCGGGGCGGTTTCGCGCGTGACCCGGTAGGGCATGTCGGGGATCACCACCCGGCGCTCGAAGCGGCCCCAGGGCAGTTCCAGCCGCAGGATCGAGGCAGCCCCGAGCTCGCTCGGCCGGGCCCGGAGCCCGCGCAGCGTCAGGGTTCCGCCCGCGACCTCGATCTCGACCGAGGCGGGGTCGACGCCGGGCAGCACCACGTAAGCCACGAGTTCGGTCGCGGTCTCGATGAGATCGAGCGGCGGCTCCCAGGTCATCGGCTGGCCGAGCCCGAACGCCACCTGCCGCAACTGGTCGAGCCGCCCCAGCCGGTGCAGCGCGTCCGCGAGCATGCGGTTCTGTATCGCCTGCGAGATCATCTGGACTCCTCCGACCCGCTTCGGGCGTTCTGCGCCCTTTCGCGGGCGGGGGCATTGTCGGCGCGCAATTCCGCGGGTCGGAATGTCTACGGGAGGGCAGGGCGGCGCCCGTGTTGTCGGCAGTCAATGCCCGCGCGCGGCCTTCGCGTCACTGTGACGACAGATGGGGGGATGCCGCGCTGGCCCTCCCGTCCGCCACGAAAGGAGCGACACGATGCCTGACGATGTTCGAACAAGGGACCCCGACACCCGGCAGGGGGACGAGGCGGTCGAACTGCGCGAATTGCGCGAGGCCGCGCATCTGCTCGGCGCGCGGCTGCGGGACTTCGGCGAGGCCCGGGTCGGTGATGCCGGGATGAAACTCGGGATGACCTCGGACCAGATGCTCACCGAGGGGCGGCGCGTCCTGCGGGAGATCGAGATCCGCCTGTCGCGGCTCGAGAAGCGCGTCGAGCGCAGCGTCCGGGACCATCCGGCAGGCTACCTCGGCGGGCTGCTCGGGGTGATCGGCTTCGGCCTCGTGCTGGGGCTGCTCCTGCACCGCCGCGAATGAGCCTTTTCCGCGAGCGCATCGCCGTTGCGATGGCGTCGGGGGCGCGCGACGCGGCATTGCTCGCGGTGCTCTGCGTCCTGTTGCTGACGGCGTGGGTCTGCCTCGTTCTCGGCCTCGTCGCGCTGCTGCGCCCCGCCCTTGGGCTGGGCTGGGCGCTCCTTGCCCTCTGCGCGGCCCTGCTGGTTACGGGGCTGGCGATACTGGCGATCCTGCGCGCCCGCCGGGACCGGAGGCCGCCGCCGTTGCCCGCTGCGCAGGCCGCCCTGCCGCTGGCCGCGCTGGTGCTGCCGCGCGTCGGGGGTCGCACCGGGCTGCGGCTCGGGCTCGGTGTGCTGGCGGCGGGGCTTGTCGCGGTCGCGGTGATGCTCCCGCCATCCCGCAGGGACGGCGGGAGCGGCCGGTCACTTTGACAGGAGCACCGGCAGCGGCGCGAAGTCCAGAAGGTCACGGGTGACCGCGCCGATCACGAAGTCATAAAGCTGCGAATGGCCGAAGGCGCCGGTCACCAGCAGCTCGGCGCCAAATTCCTGCGCGGAGGAAATCAGCATCTCGGACCGCTGCTCGACGGTGGCGCTGCGCTCGGTCACCATCACGCGGTAGCCGAGGCGGTCGAGCGAGGTGGCGAAATCCGCCTTGCCGTCGATGCCGGGCACGGCGCGCTGCGCCCGCGACACGATCGTGACCAGCTCGACCTCGGCTCCGTCCTTGGCAAGGCTCAGCGCGTCATGCGCCGCCCGCGTCGCCTCGCGCGTGTCGCTCCAGCCGATCGTCAGCCGCGCGATGGGGCCGGTCAGCGCCGCCTTCGGGGTCAGCACGAGGACCGGGCGGCCGAGGTTCCGCACGACCCGCTCCATCAGGTTCCGGTCGTCGGGCGAGCGGTCGAGCGCGCCGTTGGTCCCGATGAGCACGAGATCCGCACCGCGCGAGCCCGAGAGCAGGAATTCCTCGGCGCCGTAGAGCGTGGACTGCGGCCGGTATTCGGCGAGAATGCCCGTGGCCTTCACTTCCCGGTCGAAGATCGTCCTGATCCTCCCGGACTCCTCCTCCTCCCATTCCTGCAGGCTCGCGTAGATCAGCGGCTCGGCGCCGATGCCATCGGTGAAGATCATCGGATTGTAGGGGTGCATCACGCTCAGGTGCGCGTCGAAGCCGGAGGCCAGCTGCGACGCCTGCGGCAGCGCCCATTCGGCCTCTTCGGCGTCGAAGAGGATCAGAGAAATGGTCTTTATCGTCATTTCCATGTCGCCTTTGAATGGTGTGTCCGGCAATTCCATTCGGAACGGGCGGACTTAATTCCGCCATGCGCGGAAATCTGTGATCGCGGGATCCTTCCATTGCAGCCTCCGGTGAAATTGCGCGGGAGGGCCGGCCCTCATTCAATCCCGCCGCGCGGCCGGCGTCATTGACGGTCGTCATCCGGGTGCTGCCCGGGCAACCCGGCCTCGCCCCGCGCGATGCGCACGTCGCCGGTGAAGACGTAGCCGACCCCGCGCACCGACCTGATCAGCCTTGCCGGTTCCGGCTCGGACGTTTCGATCTTGCGGCGGAGCCGCGCCACGTGACCGTCGATCGTGCGATCCTCCGGCGACCAGTTCCGGCCGTGCAGGGTCTGCGAGATCTCGTCCCGGCTCAGGATCCGGCCGGGATGCTGGACGAAAAGCGCGAGGAGCTTCCGCTCGAGGTCGGTCAGGTCCACCGGGGTGCCGTCGATGCTGGTCAGGACGCCCCGCCGTACCTGGAAAATCGCATGGTCGAAGAGGATGTTGACCTGCGCCGAGATCTCGCGCCGGTAAAGCTCGAGGGTCCGCTTGACCCGCAGGATGACCTCCTTGATGTGAAACGGCTTGACGATGTAGTCATCCGCGCCGAATTCGAGCCCCCGGATGCGGTCCGCGGCGGTCGCCTTCCCGGAAATCATCAGGATGGGAATGTTCCGCCTGCCGCGCAGCTGATGCGCCAGTTCAAGCCCATCCTCGTTGCCGAGCATCAGGTCGAGGGTGATCAGATCGACGCGGTGCGACGAGAGCGCGTCGAAGAGCGACGCGCGGTCCCGCGCCTCGAGCACATCCCAATTCTCGGATTCGAAGGCGGCGCGCAGGACTTTCCGCACGCCGAGTTCATCGTCGACAACGAGAATTGTGACGGTTCCCATATATGCCACTCCCTGACGCGGGAATATATTAACAGAGAATTGCGCCGGGAATAATATTCTAATTTGCTCGTGGTCGGGTGGTTTAACAACTCTTGAGAGTATAGAAGGATGATAGCTCAATCTTAAGGAATTGTCTCCGGGTTTCCCACTCCGCGGTTTAGTCGAGGTCCAGCGTGTCGCGGAGCGCATCCGCCAGGTGCGCGGGGGGCGTGCTCAGCAGGTTACGGACGATCTCGCGACGCACGGTGCCCTGCAGGGACTTGGGGACCATCTCGCGCCACAGGCCGACGATGTCGGGGCTGCCGATCAGCACGAGCCCGTCGAAGGCGCCAAGCTGGCGATGGTGTTCGAGCTGCTCGAATACCTCGCGGAGAAATTCGCGGCTGTCCTCGAGACCCGCGTCGCTCGCCGGCTCCACGTTCGAGCGCCGCCCGGTCCTTGCCGAGGCGTAGCTGCGCGTCGGCCGGTCCCTCCACGTCTCGTGCGCGGGCCCGTGAATCGCGGTCTCGCTGTGCTCGGGATGGCCCGCGTCGAGAAGATCGTGCAGCACCCGGGCCTCGTGCCCGTTCATGACGATGTACCAGAGCTTCGGGGATCTCATCTGTTCCTCCCTAGCGGTGATGGGCGGAGATCGCGCGGGTGAGCTCTCCGGCGAGTTGCAGGCTGGCCGCGTGGGCGATGTCGCCAAGGCTCAGCATCCCGACCAGCCGCTTGCCCTCGTCGAGCACCGGCAACCTGCGGATCTGCTTCTGGTCCATCAGGTGGATCGCGTCCTCGACGCTTTCCTCGGTGCTGCAATAGACGATGCCCGGCGACATGACCTCGACGGCGAGGGTCCTTTCCGGGTCGCGCTTCTCGCCCACCACGCGCAGAGCGAGATCGCGGTCGGTGATCATCCCGACAAGACGGTCGTCGCGACCGATCGGCACCGCGCCGAGATCGTCCTGCGCCATCCGCGCGGCGATCTCCGACACGGGCGTGTCCGCGCTGACCCATTCGGCCGGCGCATGCATGGCTTCGCTGACTTTCATTTCAGCCTCCTGCGTTGGGGGGTGTGACCATCATCCGGCGCCGCCGCCCGCGCGCATTGACCGGCGTCATCCGCGCGCCGCTTGATGCCGGTCAACGGGGGACCGGCGCGGCGCGTGCGTTGACGGCGATCAATGCCGCGCGTCGCGGAGGCTGGCACGGTCTTGAGGGGAGACGTCGCCGCGCCGAACAAGGGCCTGTTCCGGGACGCGCAACCGCGGACCGCGAACGTCGGCGAGGCGAAGCAGAAGGCTGCCGCGGCGTCGGGTCGCGGCAGCCCAAACGCATGACCGGGGACCGTCGCAGGCAATCCTCGCCGCGCTCCCGGCGGAGCGACATCCTGCAACCCACAGGGGGTCCCATGCCCGAAGACCCGACCCGCGAGAACCGGCGGATTGCCCTCAAGCTGCGCGACTACGCGGATCTGCTCGAGGCGCAGGGCGAGGATGGCTTCCGCGTCCGGGCCTATCGCCGGGCGGCGGACGAGGCCGAGACCCTCGATGTTCCGCTGCGCGAGGTCTTCGAGCACGGCGGGCTCGCGGCGCTGATCGCGCTGCCGGGGATCGGCCGGGGCATCGCCGCGGGGATCGCCGAGATGCTGCAGACCGGGCGCTGGTCGCAGCTGGACCGGCTGCGGCAGGGCGCGATGCCCGAGACCCTGTTCCGCAGCCTGCCCGGTGTCGGCGAGGTGCTCGCGGCGAAATTTGCCGAAGCGCTCGGCGCCCACAGCCTCGAGGACCTCGAGACCGCGCTGCACGATCCCGGGGTAAGGCTCGACGGGCTCGGCCCCCGCAGGCGCGCGGCGATCCTCGCGGCGCTTTCGGAGCGGCTGCAGGCGATGCGGCGGGGCAGGGACAGGCAGGCGCCCGGGGCCGAGCCGCCGGTGTCGCTGCTGCTCGACGCCGACGCGCTCTACCGCGAGAAGGCGGCGGCGGGGCAGTTGCGCCGGATCCGGCCGCGGCGGTTCAACCCGCGCGGCGAGGCGTGGCTGCCGGTGATGCACCTGCGCCGCGGCGACTGGCATCTGACGGCGCTTTTCTCCAACACGGCGCGGGCGCACGAGCTTGGCCGGACGCGGGACTGGGTGGCGCTCTTCTTCCACGAAGGCGACGGTCCCGAGATGCAGCGGACGGTGGTCACCGAGACCCGAGGTCCGCTCGCCGGGAAGCGGGTGGTGCGCGGCCGCGAGGCGGACTGCGCGACGCATTACGGGGAAAGGGCGGCCGCGGCTACGTGACCTCCTGCGGCACGCCCGGCGGCGCGATGCGCAGGGCGCGCAGGGCGTTGAGGATCACCGCCACGTCGATCACCTCCTGCAGCAGCGCGCCCTCGACCGGCTCGAGATATCCCAGCGCCGCGGCGATCATGCCGATCACCGAGAGCCCGATCCCCGCCATGACGCTCTGCAGCGCGATGCGGCGCGCGGCGCGGGCGATGGCGATGCCGGCGACCAGCGGCTCGATCCGGTCCACCAGCAGCACCACGTCCGCCGCCTCGGCCGAGGCGCCCGCGCCGCGCGCGCCCATGGCGACGCCGATGTCCGCAGCCGCGAGCGCGGGCGCGTCGTTGACCCCGTCGCCGACCATCATCGTCGCCCCGGCGCCGCGTTCCGAAAGCACCAGCGCAACCTTCTCGTCCGGGGTGAGCTCGGCATGCACCGCGTCGAGCCCGAGCCCGTCGGTCACGCGCGCCGCCACGTCCGGCCGGTCGCCCGTCGCCAGCACGATGCGCGCGATCCCCTCGCTGCGCAGGGCCTGCAGCGCGGCGCCGGCGCCGGCGCGCAGCGGGTCGGCCATCACGAGGTGCCCGGCGGCCGCGCCGTCCACCGCCACCGCGACGACCACCGCCCCCGCTCCCGGGGCCTCCGGGCCCGCGCCGGGGGCCTCGAGCGCGGCGTGGACGTAGCTGAAGCCGCCGACCCGGACGCTGCGCCCCTCGACCGTGCCCGCGACGCCTTCGCCGGGAGACTCCCGCGCCTCGGATGGGGTCGCAAGCGCGATCCCGCGCGACTTTGCCGCCTCGACCACCGCCTGCGCGACCGGATGTTTCGAGACCTGGTCGAGCGAGGCGGCGAGGCGCAGAAGCTCCTCCTCGGTCACGGGGCCCGCGCTCTCGATCCGGGTGATCCGCGGCCGCCCGTCGGTCAGCGTGCCGGTCTTGTCGAGCACGAGGCTGCGCGCGCGGGCCATGGCCTCGAGCGGCTTTGCCCCCTTCACCAGCACGCCGTAATGCGCCGCCCGCGACAATCCCGCCACCAGCGCGACGGGGACGGCGAGGATGAGTGGGCAGGGCGTCGCGATCACCAGCACCGCCACCGCCCGGACCGGATCCGCGGCGGACCACCACGCGGCCGCGGCGATCGCCACCGCCACCAGCAGGAAGCCCAGCGACCAGCGGTCGGCGAGGCGGGCCATCGGCGCCTTCGAGCGCTGCGCCGCCTCGACGAGGCGGACGATGCCCGCGTAGGTGCTTTCCCCGGCGCGGCGCGTGGCCAGCATGTCGAAGGGCTCGCCCGCGTTGGTCGCGCCGCTCAGCGCCTCGCCGCCCATGGCGCGGCGCTGCGGCAGGGACTCGCCGGTCAGCGCCGAGGTGTCGAGAAAGGCGCCGGGCGACAGAACCGTGCCATCGACGGGCACCACGTCGCCCTGCGGGATGAGCAGCCGGTCGCCGGGCGCGATCTCGTCGAGCGCCACGCGGTCGATCTGCCCGTCGCGGTGCCGGAGCGCGAAACGCGGCACGCGGGAGAGCAGGGTGTGCATCTCCCGTCGTGCCCGGCCCTCGGCGATGTTCTCGAGCAGCGTGCCCCCGGAATACATCAGCGCGACGATGCAGGCGGCGAGGGTCTCGCCGAAGAGCAGCGCGGAGGACATGGAGAGCGCCGCCAGCACGTCGAGCCCGACCTCGCCGCGCCGGATGCTGCCGACGATCTCGAGCAGCAGCGCCGCGAGGGCCGGCACCGTGCCGGCGATCCACGCGATCCGGGCGGCGGCGGGCTGGCCGGCGAGATGCAGGACGAGCCCGGCGGCCAGCCCCGCCAGCGCCAGCGCCAGTGTCGCGGTCTTCAATCGGTCGGCACTGAAGGTCTCGGACGGGGTCGGCATCGCGTCTCCGTGACTGAAAGCCCATTGATCTTCGCAGCTTCGGCATCCCGAGCATGCGCGTTTCTCGAAGACGAAGGAAGCACGGGAAAGGCCCGGTTGACAGGCGGCATTGTGTCTTGCGCGGCGATGCCCCGGCGGCCGCGCGCGTGCACCCCGCTGCGCCGGGTGAAGCTGCGCGACCGGGTGCCGCTGCCCTTAGCCTCCTCGAGGATGCTTCCCGCCTTTCCCGCCTTTCGCGGCGGCGCGGCGCAACGTGAACTGGTCGGCCTCGGGATCGACAGGGTGAAGGAGACCCCCGGCGAGTAGGTGGGCGCCGGGGACGAATTCGGCGCATCACATTGCGCGGTGTCAAGGCGGCCGCGCCCATGCGCCTCTATCCTCCGCCGCAGAGAGGGAGGACGCACGGATGGATGCTCTGCAGCGCGACGGCTTGACCGTTCTGAAGTGGTTCGAGGATCTGACGCGGGACGACGTGCCAGAGGTCGGCGGCAAGAACGCCTCGCTCGGCGAGATGGTGTCCCGGCTCGGCGGCGAGGGCATCCGCGTGCCGCCCGGCTTCGCCACCACCGCCGCCGCCTATCGCCGCTACGTGACGGCCAACGGGCTCGACGCGGTGCTCTCGGACCAGCTCGGGCAGCTGGCCGAGGGGCGGATCCCGCTCGCCGAGGCGGGGCAGCGCATCCGCGCCGCGCTGGCGGCGGGCAAGTGGCCCGAGGAGATCGAGAGCGCGATCCGCACCGCCTATCGTGCATTGGCCGAGCGCGTCGGCGAGGCCGAGCCCGCCGTTGCCGTGCGTTCCTCGGCCACCGCCGAGGACCTGCCCGACGCCAGCTTCGCAGGCCAGCAGGAGACCTTCCTCAACATCCGCGGCGAGGCGGCGCTGCTCGCCGCCTGCCGGCGGTGCTATGCCTCGCTCTTCACCGACCGCGCGATCACCTACCGGCAGATCAAGGGCTTCGACAGTCTCGCCGTGGCGCTCTCGATCGGGGTGCAGCAGATGGTGCGCTCGGACGAGGGCGGCTCGGGGGTGATGTTCTCGCTCGACACCGAAAGCGGCTTCGACAAGCTGGTGCTGATCAATGCCGCCTGGGGGCTGGGCGAGAACGTGGTGCAGGGGGCGTTGAGCCCGGACGAGTACCAGGTCTACAAGCCCTTCCTCGGGCGCGAGGGTCTCGTGCCGATCCTGCACAAGGCGCTGGGGGCCAAGGAGATCAAGATGATCTACGGCGCAGGCCCCGAGACCCCGACGCGCAACGTGCCGACCTCGAAGGCCGAGCGCGAGGGCTTCGTGCTGTCGGACGCCGAGATCCTCGAGCTTGCGCGCATGGCGGTGAAGATCGAGCGCCACTACGGCCAGCCGATGGACATGGAATGGGCGCGCGACGGGCTGGGCGGCCCGCTCTACATCGTGCAGGCGCGGCCCGAGACGGTGCAGTCGCGCGTTGGCGGTCACGCCTTCCGCAGCTACCGGCTCGGCAAGACCGGCGCGCCGCTGCTCACCGGGCTCAGCGTCGGCGGCGCGGTGGCGACGGGCGAGGTCTGCCTGATCGAGAGCGCCGCCGAGATCGGACGCTTCCGGGATGGCGCGGTGCTCGTCACATCGACCACCGATCCCGACTGGGTGCCGATCATGAAGCGCGCCGCGGCCATCGTCACCGACCACGGCGGTCGCACCTCGCACGCGGCGATCATCAGCCGCGAGCTCGGCGTGCCCGCGATCGTCGGCACCGGCAGCGCGACCCACCTCCTGCACGACGGCCAGCAGGTCACCGTCTCCTGCGCGGGCGGCGACGAGGGGGTGATCTACGCCGGGAAGGCCGAGTTCGAGGTCGAGGAGACCCGGCTCGACGAGATCCCGCGAACCCGCACCAAGGTGATGCTCAACATGGCCAACCCGGCCGCGGCCATGCGCTGGTGGCGGCTTCCGGCGGACGGGGTGGGGCTGGCGCGGATGGAGTTCGTGATCTCGAACGAGGTCAAGGTCCACCCGCTGGCGCTCACGCGCTACGACAGCCTGCCCGAGGGGCCCGACCGGGCCGCCATCGACAGGCTCACCCGCGGCCATGCCGACCGGACCGAGTATTTCGTCGAGACGCTGGCCCGCGGTCTCTCGCGCATCGCCGCCACCTGGTACCCGAACCCGGCGATCATCCGGATGAGCGACTTCAAGACCAATGAATACGCCGGGCTGCTTGGCGGGGCGGCCTTCGAGCCGCGCGAGGAGAACCCGATGATCGGCTTCCGCGGCGCCTCGCGCTACTACTCGGAGGCCTACCGCGACGGTTTCGCGCTGGAATGCCGGGCGATCCGGCGGCTGCGCGAGACGCTCGGCTTCGACAACGCCGTGGTGATGATCCCCTTCTGCCGCACCGTGGGCGAGGCCGACCGCGTGCTCGAGGTGATGGCCGAGCACGGGCTGCGGCGCGGCGAGAACGGGCTCGAGGTCTACGTGATGTGCGAGATCCCCTCGAACGTGATCGAGGCCGAGGCCTTTGCCGAGCGCTTCGACGGCTTCTCGATCGGGTCGAACGATCTCACCCAGCTGACACTCGGCGTCGACCGCGACTCCGAGGCGTTGGCGAGCCTCTTCTCCGAGCGCGACCCGGCGGTGCTGTGGATGATCGAGACGGTGATCGCCAAGGCCCGCAAGGCCGGGCGCAAGATCGGGCTCTGCGGGCAGGCGCCCAGCAACCATCCCGATTTCGCCCGGCTGCTGGTGCGCGCGGGGATCGACAGCATCTCGGTCACGCCGGACAGCTTCCTTGCGGTGAAGCACCACGTGGCCGAGGCGGAGAAATAGCCCCGGGCGGCCGCGGTGTTACCCCTGCGAGGTGGCCCCCTTCCCTTGGCATGATAGACGTCTATCACAATTCGATTGACGCCACGTAAGCTTGTTGCGAGCCTGCGGTTAGGGAGGACTGCAATGAACAGACGGCCGCCGACGTTGTCGGATGTCGCGCGTCGCGCGGGCGTCAGCTACGCGACCGCGGATCGTGTCGTGAATGGCCGCGCCGGCGTGTCCGAGAAAGCGGCTCGCAGCGTTCATGCCGCGATCGAGGCCCTCGGCTACGTGCGCAACCTTGCCGCGGCCAACCTCTCGCAGCAGCGGGTCTACCGTTTCGCCGTGGTGCTGCCGACGGGCTCGAATGCCTTCTTTCGCCATGTCGAGGCGCTGTTCGCCGCGGCGGCGGCGCGTCTGCTGGCGGACCGCATCAGTCTCTCGGTCGAAGGCGTCGAGGCCTTCGATCCCGGCGCGCTGAGCGCGCGCATGGCGACGCTGGCTCAGGCGCGGGTGGACGGCGTGGCGGTCGTGGCGAGCGACGATGCGCAGACGGTGGCCGCCATCGCCGCGTTGCGCGCAGAGGACATCCCGGTGATCACCCTCGTCTCGGACTGCCCGGGCTCGGCGCGGAGTGCCTACGTGGGGATCGACAATGTCGTCGCCGGGCGCACCGTCGGCAGGCTGATCCGGCTCGCGCATGGCGGTCGCATGGGCCGGGTGCTGCCGGTGGTCGGCGCGCGACCATGCCGAGCGCCTGTCGGGCATGCGCGAGGTGATCGGCGACGCGCACGAGATCGCGCCGGTGGTCGAGGGCCGCGACCGCTTCGACCTCGTGGAAACGCGCGTCGCACGGGCGCTGGCCGAGGATCCCGCGATCACCGCCATCTACAGCGCCGGGGCGGGCAATGCCGGGCTCGTGCGGGTGCTCGAGGCGCTGCCGCCGGACGTCACGCGCCCCTACGTCTTCCTGCATGAGCTGGTGCCGCATTCGCGGCGCGCGCTCGAGGAGGCGCGGATCGACGTGATCATCGACCAGCGCCCCGAGGAAGAGGTGGCGCGGGTGGTCGAGCACCTGACGCTGCTGGCCGACCGGCGCGCGCTGGTGCGGACGGAACCGATCGTCCCGACGATCTTCCTGCGCGAGAACCTGCCGCAGGTCGCGGCGGACGCGCTCGAGCAGGCGGGCTGACGGGGCGGGCCGCGGCGGGGGAGGAGGACCCCTGCCGCGGCGTGCCGGACGGGTGAAGGACCATTCAGGGCCGCCGGGTTCGGGCGGCGAAAGGGAGGAGTTCATGAAGACGATCAAGGGACCGGGCCTGTTCCTGGCGCAGTTCGCCGGCGATGCCGCGCCGTTCGACACCTGGGGCGGGATCACCAAGTGGGCCGCGGATTGCGGCTACAAGGGCGTGCAGGTGCCGGTCTGGGACGCGCGGCTGGTCGATCTGGACAAGCTGGCCAGTTCGCAGACCTATTGCGACGACTGGGCGGGCGAGGCGCGGGACAACGGCGTCGAGGTGACTGACTTCTCGACCCATATCCTCGGCCAGCTGGTCGCCGTGCACCCGGCCTATGACGCCTGGGTCGACGGCTTTGCCGCGCCCGAGGTGCAGGGCAAGCCGAAAGAGCGCACCGAATGGGCGACCGAGCAGGTCAAGAAGGCGCTGACGGCGTCGAGGAACCTCGGCATCGGGCAGCACGTGACCTTCTCGGGCGGGCTTTGCTGGCCCTTCGTCTATCCCTTCCCGCAGCGCCCGCAGGGCATGGTGGACATGGGCTTCGACGAACTTGCCCGGCGCTGGCGACCGATCCTCGACCATGCCGAGGACTGCGGCGTGGACCTCTGCTACGAGATCCACCCGATGGAGGACCTGCACGACGGCGTCACCTTCGAGATGTTCCTCGACCGGCTGGACGGGCACGCGCGCTGCAACATGCTCTACGATCCGTCGCATTACGTGCTGCAATGCCTCGATTACCTCGACCACATCGACATCTATGCCGAGCGCATCAAGATGTTCCACGTCAAGGATGCCGAGTTCAACCCGACCGGGCGGCAGGGGGTCTATGGCGGCTACCAGCCCTGGGTCGACCGCGCCGGGCGGTTCCGCAGCCTCGGCGACGGGCAGGTCGATTTCGGCGCGATCTTCTCGAAGATGGCGGCAATCGACTTCGACGGCTGGGCGGTGGTCGAGTGGGAATGCGCGCTGAAGCACCCCGAGGACGGCGCGCGCGAGGGCGCGCAATTCGTCAAGGACCACATCATCCGCGTCACGCCGCACGCCTTCGACGATTTCGCGGGCGGCGACATCGACGCGGCCACGAACAAGAAACTGCTGGGGATCGGCTGACATGGCACGCATCAGACTGGGCATGGTCGGCGGTGGCAACGACGCCTTCATCGGCGCGGTGCACCGCATCGCGAGCCGCATCGACGGGGAGTTCGAGCTGGTGGCCGGGGCGCTCTCCTCGACCCCCGAGAAGGCGCGCGCCAGCGCCGAGGCGCTGGGGCTCGACCCGGCGCGCTCTTACGGCAGCTTCGAGGAGATGGCCGAGGCCGAGGCGGCGCGCGAGGACGGCATCGAGGCGGTCAGCATCGTCACCCCGAACCACGTGCATTTCCCCGCGGCGCAGGCCTTCCTTACGCGCGGCATCCACGTGATCTGCGACAAGCCGCTGACCGCGAGTTTCGAGGATGCCGAGGCGATGGAACGGGCGGTGGCCGAGTCAAAGGCGCTCTTCATCCTCACCCACAACTACACGGGCTATCCCATGATCCGGCAGGCCCGGCAGATGGTCGCCGAGGGGGCGCTCGGCAAGGTCCGCATCGTGCAGGTGGAATACCCGCAGGACTGGCTGACCGAGGCGGTGGAGGCCGCGGGCGTCAAGCAGGCCGAGTGGCGCACCGACCCCGCGCGCTCGGGGGCGGGCGGCTCGATCGGCGACATCGGCACCCATGCCTACAACCTCGCGGGCTTCGTCACTGGCCTCGTCGGGACTGAACTGGCGGCGGACCTGCAGAGCTTCGGCGCAGGGCGAAGGCTCGACGACAACGCCCACGTGCTGCTGCGCTACGAGGGCGGGGCGCGCGGCATGCTCTGGTGCAGCCAGGTCGCTCCCGGCAACGAGAACGGGCTGCGCCTGCGCGTCTACGGAGAGACCGGCGGGCTCGAATGGGCGCAGGAGGATCCGAACTACCTGTGGTTCAGCCCGAAGGGCGAGCCGACGCGCCGCCTGACCCGCAACGGGCCGGGGGCGAGCGCCGCCGCGAGGGCGGTCAGCCGCATCCCCTCGGGGCATCCCGAGGGCTATCTCGAGGGCTTTGCGACGATCTACACCGAGGCCGCCGCGGCGATCCGCGCGGTGCAGGGCGGTGCCGCGCGCGAGGCGGTGATGGGGGTGCTGCCGGGCATCGCGGCGGGGCTCGAGGGCATGGCTTTCATCCGCGCCTGCGTCACCTCGGCGGCCAACAACGCGGCATGGACCAGGATATGAGGACCAAGATATGAGCGCGCCCGCCGTCCTTGCGCTGCGGCAGGTGACCAAGCGCTTCGGCCCCGTCGAGGTGCTGCACGGGGTCACGCTCGAGCTGCGCGCCGGCGAGGTGCTGGCGCTGATCGGCGAGAACGGCGCGGGCAAGTCGACCACGATGAAGATCCTCGCCGGCATCGAGGCGCCGAGCGCGGGAAAGATCCTGCTGGGCGGGCAGGAGGTCGCCTTCGGCTCGCTGCACGACGGCGAGGAGGCAGGGATCGTGATGATCCACCAGGAGTTCAACCTCGCCGAGCAGCTGACCGTCGAGCAGAACATCTTCCTCGGCCGCGAGCTGCGGAAGGGCTGGCTGCTCGACAAGGCGCGGATGCGCCGGCTCACGCGCGCGTATCTCGCGCGCATCGACTGCCACATCGACCCGGATACGCTGGTGTCGAAACTTTCCAACTCGGACAAGCAGATGGTGGAAATCGCCAAGGCGCTCAGCCGCGACGCGCGGGTGCTGGTCATGGACGAGCCGACCGCCGTGCTCACCGGGGCCGAGACGCGCATCCTCTTCGAGCAGGTGCGGGCGCTGAAGGCATCGGGCACGGCGATCCTCTTCACCTCGCACAAGCTCGGCGAGGTGGCCGAGATCGCCGACACCGTGGCCGTGCTGCGCGACGGCACGCTGGTGCATGACGGCCCGGCGCGCGAGATCACCGAGGACCAGATGGCGACCGCCATGGTGGGCCGCGACGTCTCCGACCTCTTTCCCGACAAGCTCGCCTTGGCACCGGGCGCCGAGGTGATGCTGCGCGTGGAGGGGCTGGAGGTCCCGGACCACGCCAGCGGCATTTCCTTCGATCTGCACCGGGGCGAGATCCTCGGCATCGCGGGTCTCATCGGCTCGGGAAGGACCGAGGCGATGGAGGGGCTCTGCGGGCTGCGCCCGGCGAGCAGCACCCGCATCGAGATCGGCGGCCATCCCGTCAGGATCACCCGGCCGGGCGACGCGCTGGCGCAGGGCCTCTGCTACCTGACCGAGGATCGCAAGCTGCGCGGCCTGCTGCTGGGCAAGACCCTGCGCGAGAACCTGACGCTGCAGGCGCTCTACAAGTACGGCCGGGTGCTGATCGACACCGCGGCGGAGGAGCGCGCGCTCGACCGGGCGATCGCCGAGTTCGACATCCGCGCCGGATCGCGCACCATGCGCGTCGGCAACCTCTCGGGCGGCAACCAGCAGAAACTCCTGCTGGCGAAGGTGATGCAGTCGGACCCGGTGATCCTCATCGTCGACGAGCCGACGCGGGGCATCGACATCGGTACCAAGCAGCAGATCTACGCCTTCCTGCGCGGGCTCGCCGCCGAGGGCCATGGGATCGTGATGATCTCCTCCGAGATGCAGGAGGTCATCGGCCTGTCCGACCGGGTGCTGGTGATGCGCCGGGGGCGGATCGCCGGGGAACTGCTGGGGGCCCGGATCACCGAGGACGCAATCGTCCGGCACGCCATGGGCGTCGGCGCGGACAGCACGGAAAGGGTGGCATGATGACGACCGGGACAGCGGCACCGAGGCCCCGAAGGGCGCTTCCGTCGATGAGCGTGCTGGGGCCGGTGATCGCGCTGCTGGTGCTGATCGTGGTCGGCGCGGCGCTCAACTCGAACTTCCTCAGCGCCGCCAACATCACCAACGTGCTGGCGCGCTCGGCCTTCATCGGGATCATCGCGGTCGGCATGACCTTCGTGATCACGGCCGGCGGGCTCGACCTGTCGGTGGGGTCGATGGCGGCCTTCATCGCGGGGCTGATGATCCTCGTGATGAACGCGGCGCTGCCGGTAATGGGGGTCGGCATCCCGATCATCCTGCTTGGCATGGCGGTGGCGCTGCTGGCGGGGATCCTCGCCGGGCTGATCAATGGCTTCCTGATCACCACGCTGGGGATCGAGGCCTTCATCGTCACGCTCGGCACCATGGGCATCTACCGCAGCCTCGTCACATGGCTGGCCGACGGCGGCACGCTCAGCCTCGACTTCGGGCTGCGCAGCTTCTACCGGCCGGTCTATTTCGGCGGCATCCTCGGCATCAGCTGGCCGATCATCGTCTTCGCGCTGACCGTCATCATCGGCGAGGTGCTGATGAGCCGTGCCCGCTTCGGCCGCCACTGCGCGGCGATCGGCTCGAACGAGAACGTGGCGCATTACTCGAATGTCGACGTCAACCGGGTCCGGCTGCTGACCTACGCGATGCTCGGTCTGCTCGTCGGGGTCGCGACCATCATGTACGTGCCGCGGCTCGGCTCGGCCTCGGCCTCGACCGGCGTGCTGTGGGAGCTCGAGGCGATCGCCGCGGTGATCATCGGCGGCACCCTCCTCAAGGGCGGCTTCGGCCGCGTCTGGGGCACGGTGATCGGCGTGCTGATCCTGAGCATGATCGACAACATCCTGAATTTGACCGACCTCGTGTCGCCCTATCTCAACGGCGCGATCCAGGGGGTCATCATCGTTCTCGCGGTGATCTTGCAGCGGGAAGCAAAGGCGAAGGGGTGACCCTCCGCCGTCTCTAGGGAGGAGAGGAAATGTCTTACATGAAGAGCCTGCTGGCCGGCTGTACGGCCTTGGCGCTCGGCGCAGGAGGGGCGCTGGCGCAGGACGGCGAGACCAAGGTGATCGGCGTGTCGATCCCCGCGGCGACCCATGGCTGGGCCGGCGGCATGAACTTCCACGCGCAGCAGACCGTCGAGCGGCTGGAGAAGGTCTATCCGCAGCTCGACTTCGTGCTCGCCACCGCTTCCGATCCGGGCAAGCAGGTCAACGATATCGAGGACATGGTGGCCACGCGCGATATCGACGCGCTGGTGGTGCTGCCCTTCGAATCCGACCCGCTGACGCCGCCGGTTCAGGCCGTCGCCGACAGCGGCGTCTGGGTCACGGTGGTCGACCGCGGCCTGTCGGTGCCGGGCATCGAGGACCTCTACGTCGCCGGCGACAACCCCGGCTTCGGCCGGGTCTCGGGTGCCTACATGGCCTCGCAGATGCCCGAGGGCGGCAAGATCGTGGTGCTGCGCGGCATCCCGACCACCATCGACAACGAGCGGGTCGAGGGCTTCCAGCAGGGGATCGAGGGCTCGGGCATCGAGATCATCGGCATGGAGCACGGCAACTGGAACCGCGACGACAGCTTCAACGTGATGCAGGACTTCCTGTCGAAGTATCCGCAGATCGACGCGGTCTGGGCCTCGGATGACGACATGGCCGTCGGCGTGCTGGCCGCGATCGACGCGGCCGGGCGCGATGACGTGAAGTTCGTCCTCGGTGGCGCGGGCATGAAGGAGATGGTCAAGCGCGTCATGGACGGCGACGCGATGATCCCCGCCGACGTGACCTACCCGCCCTCGATGATCGCCACGGCGATCGAGATGACCGCCGTGGGGCTCACCTCGAACGCGCCGGTGTCGGGCACCTTCACCATCGGATCGGTGCTGATCACCCCCGAGAACGCCGAGCAGTTCTACTATCCCGACAGCCCGTTCTGAGGCACCCTCGCCGGGCGGGCCGCATGCCCGCCCGCCTGCATCTTCTAGGTTTCTCGGTAGCGGGGCGGCAGCGCTCAGCCGGGTTTGGCATGCTCTGCTTCGGTGAAGGTGATCGCCACCCCCCGGGGCTTTCCGCGAGAAGGTCGAGGCGTGTCGTGCCGGAGATCGGGACGACGCTGGGCCCCCACGATCTGCGCGGGAATCGCTTTCCTTTCCTCGGGTCATCTGACGATCAGCTTACAGAGCGCCATGTTCGCCCCGAGGTTTTCCGGCGCTAACCGCGGTGCGGCAGTCCCCCTCTGGGAAGCGCGTCGCCGAGGTGGCCTCGCCGGAGAGGAACCCCATCGCAAGCGGGCTCCGGCAGACGAGGCCGATACCATGCTCCACGCATCACGGCAGGATCGCCTTCTCCGGGCCACGCCAGATTTTCAAGCATTCAATCCGGATCACCGACAGAGGAAGTCCGGCATGGGCGCGGCGTACCGTCTCGAGCACCGGCCATGACATGCCCAAGTGCAGCATCTTGCCGCCGGCGGCGAGTGTGTCGATGCGGTCGGTGCCGGAACGGGTAGGCATCGCATCGACGGCGCGGCGGATACGGTCCGGACGGCTGTCGAGCACACTGGCCCGCATGCCGGTCACGGGATTGAGGTCAAAGCCGAACTTCGTTTCCAGCACAACCTCGCCCCGCACGTCGCGCAGGGCGGTGCCGATGATTTCAACGCGACGCCCATGTCGACGGCGGCGCGGATCAACTCCCGCGCCTCTTCGCGCTTCAACACCCCGCTGCAATTGCCCACGACCCGGCGCGGGTCGGGCGTGCGGACCCACCGGCATCGAAGCCCGATCGGCGGCACCTGCAACGTGCCAAGGCCGCGTCGCACCGCCTCCGGCGAGGCGATGCCCTGCCGAGGAAGGCCATCCGGGGCGCGGCTGCCGCGGCACCGGCGACAAGCGCCTCGCGGCGGCTCCTTCGATTTGGACTGGGTATGAGGCAGGTCTCCTGCCAGGTCGCGGTGACTGGCGAAGACCCTTCAAATGCCCGGTCGGGCGGGTATCCCCACATTCCGCAACGGCTTATCGACGCCGTCCAAAATTGGGGCTGGTTCGTCGCTTGATGCAGGTTCCGATCGGTGGAGAGCCTGCGCTCCGCGCGACGGGCCGCGGCCTCCGTAGGTCAGCGAAGCTCTGGGGTGGCTGTGCCTCGGGCGCAGCGACAGTTCGCCTTTGGCAGATTGCGCGTCGTCGATAATCCGCCGGGGGCATGGCGTCGCTCACCGGCCCACTCCGGGCAGGTTGGCGGATCAGGGAGGTCGCCTCGCGCGGCTACCTGTTTACGTAGGGGCGGTCCCGCGTCGGAGCGGGAATCTTGGCGGGCGAATGCGCGACCCAGAACTCCGCCGCCTCGGTGACCCCGCCGTCCGCCGGGGTGCCCATGCCGACGCCGAAGCCACGTCCAACATCCGTTTCGATGCGGAAGGTGACATCGACACCAATGGAACGCAGCGTCTCTACGCGCCCGCAAGGTGTCCGGCAGGGCGATGCCGTCCTGCGCGCCGAAGGCCTCGGCGCCGCGGCTGCCGAGGAAGGCCGCCATGCGCGCGCCGACAGAGTTACCCCAGACGGAATATCCATCGCGGGCCACCCCGGGCGTCTCGGCGTGGCTGGGGATGCAGGCGGCCGCGCGGGCCATGTCCGCCGCCGCGGCCTGCCCGCCCTGGCCGGTCCGATAGGTCACGAAGAAGGCGTTGCAGCCGAGGCGGGAGAGTGCCAGTGCATAGGGAAAGCCTCCTTGCACCAAGCCGAATTAGGAAAACCCGCTGCCCGGGCGATGAGCGCAAACGGGGCGCCGGCCTTGTCTGGGAATGGGAGCCCCGCCTCGATCAGCGGCGGCATCGTCCGGCGTTCCGCCCTGGTGTAGAACTCGCGGAAGACCGGAACGCCCGCCCGCTGCAAATCGAGCGCCCGGTTGAGCCCCGCCAGCACCACGTCCGGCCGCAACACGCTGCGGTAGCGCAGCAACCGCGCCATGCGCGCAGGGGTATGTCCTCGCGATAGTCCCGGCCCGCCAAGGGCAGGGCCGATCCTCGAAGTCCTGTAGATCCGGGTGCCGCAGGAGCTCTCCAACGGCTGTGTCCGCACGGAGGGGAATGCCCTTTGGCACTTCAACCGAAGCGGCGGGTCCCTCCGGCAGCGACTCGACCTGCGCGGGCGCGTTGCCGAGGCCGGTCGAGAGGCTGAGACGCCACGCGGACATCGCTTCGGTCCGCGGCATCTCGGGATTCTCTGTGGGCACGCTGGTCATGTCGCGAAGATAGTCAGGGTTCCGCGGCGTGACTTGCCGCGTTTCGGCGCAAGCCGGGATGGGCCCGGTGAATTGATCCACGCGGGCCCTGCGCCATTCATCGCGGCTGGCGACAAGGATGATCGGGAAGACACGGCCAATCCTGCGGATTGGAATGACAGGATGATCCCCGCGCTCGATGATCGCGGCATGGCTCCGGCGCGTGTCATATGAGCCGTTCGCGGTGGCTGCACCGATCGTCTCGTCCTCCGGGATCTGCGACAGCGGTTCGGGCAGAAGGGGACTGTCGCCCTGACGGCTTGAGGTGAACTCGATCGCGCGTATGTCGCCGGTCTCGGCGTCCGTGGCGATGTGGACTTTCCTCCGTTGCCAGCGACGCGACGGCCCATGCTTGTGGGCCGGCCATTCGCCATCACCGCGGAATTTGATCCCGGTGCCGTGCACTGCCCGGCAGGGCATTGCGGAGCAATGTCCCGAGAGGGGACAAGGAGTTTCAAGGGCTTGCCGGAACGGCGATACGGGACCTGCAGCCCCTTTCCGCGCCTGCCGTCGGCACAGCGTCGAATAGTCCGGCACCGGCCAATCGCGCCCAGCCATCCTGATCAGGCTTTCGACCAGTCCAACCGCCTGTCGAAGTGGAAGGCAGAATAGCACTTTCAGCGTGAGGCACGCCTCGGCAGCGGCGTCCGAGAACGTCTCGGGCCGCCCCCTGCTTGCCGGTCCGCTTGGCGTGCGAGTCCGTCGCGGAATCGAACCAGACCGACAGCGAGCCGCGGCGCCGCAGCGCTGCATTGCAAGCGGGCCAGTTCGGCGCGATAGCCGGTGGGAGACGGCTTCGACTTGGGTCAGTGCGAACCCGCCAGACTCATTCAGTGAATCTCCATCACAGATACATGAAACAAGTAGATCCCTACCTAGGAGGACATTCCCCTTTACCTGTCCAATCGATGAAATGGGACAGGACCAGAAATCCGGCGAGCCCCTGGCCGGGGAAGGGCTCGACTCGGGTCGGACCATGCCTCAAACATCCCCCATGCAGAGAAACGCGGTCCTGGCGCTCATTGTGCTGAGCTACGCCATGATCGTGCTCGACCTCCCCGCCGTGGCGTCCGCGCTGCGCGGGCTGCAGGCGGAGCTCGGCGTCAGCGTCACCGGTCTGTCCCGGGTTCCAAGCATCCAGACGCTGTTCTTCGGCGGCAAGTTTGGCGACGCCTTCGGGAGGCGGCGCATGGAAGTCATCGGCCTTGCGATCTTCGCGCTGGCCGTCGGCACGGCGCAGGGCGCGGGCTTCATCGTTGCCGTGCGCCGTGCAGGGGATGGGCAACGGTATCCTAGCGCCCTCGACGCTTGTGCTCCTGCTGGTCATCTCGCCCACGCCGTTGCGCAGTATTCGGGCGCGGTGGGCGTCTCGGCGACCATCGGGACTATGCTGGGAGGGCTGCTGGAGGATCTCATCTCGTGGCGCGCGAGGTTCTTCCTGAACTTACCGGTGAGCCTTGGCCTGCTGAGGTCGCCCTCTGCTTCGTCAAAGAGGCCGAGACTATCCGCAGACGCATCGATCTTGGCGGCGCCCCGCTTTCCACTCTCAGGCCCGGAGGGCTTCTCTTCGCTTCAGTACACGCCGCCGAGACCGGCTGGGGCAACTGGGGATCCCTCGGGGTGGTGCTGGCGCGCGCTGCTGATCCGCGCCTTCCTGCTGCTCGAGACGCGGGTGTGCGAGCCGTGCTGCCGCTGCGCCTGCTGAGTGCAGCGGCGCCAATGCTGCGCGAGTGCTGTTCCTCGGGGCCAACGTCGCCTTCGGCTTCTTTGTGGCGCAGTACATGCAGGATGGTCTCGGCCTCTGCACCGCGACTCTCGTGAACTTCGTTGCAGCATGAACGTGCCCCGGATGATTAACCGGCTCGGCCGCCGTCATCGCCGAACGCAGCTCTCAAGCACTGACGGGCGGCGCGGTCCTCGTGCTTGGCGCCCTCGTCATCTCCAGACTTTTCATCCTGCGGCGCCTTGCGTGAGCGCCCTTCGGAACGGATCCTTTCCAAGACAAAATTGCAGTCTCGGAACGCTCGAAATCTTGGCCATTGGGCTGGGCTGCATGTCGAGGACCTCGGTCTGCAGGCTTGAGGCCGGGCTGCTGGCGCTGCGCGGAGCTGGGGATCGGCTTCGTGCCCTTCAGCCCGCCCGGCGCGGGCTTCCTGACCGACCAGATCACCGTGGGTATCGTCTTTGCCGCCGACGACTTCCGTTCCGCCGTGCCGCCAACATGGCGCTGGAAGACCTGGTGAAGACGGTCGCTGCTGAGGAGGAGGTAACCCCGACCCAGATCGCGCTGGCTTGGCTGCTGGGCCAGTCGCCCTCCATCCCGCTGATCTCCGGCACCACCAAGGCGCATCGCATCGACGAAGGCCTCAGCGGCGAACCGGACCTGACGGCGGAGAATCTCGCTAGCATCACCACGGCCGAGGCTGCGATCTTGGTCGAAGGCGACCGGCTGCCGGACGGCGTGTTGAAGGTGGCCGGCCTCTGACCTGCCGAAATTGTAACTTCTATCTTCCGCGCCCGCCTGATCGAATGCCGAATGAGCCCACAGGTCTTTGGGGGCCCAACCGGGCCCGCATTCCCTGACGAGGCCATGTTCTGTCGGAGCTTCTCCACTACACCACCCTGCGGCGCGGCGACGTGATCGAGTATACGTACACGTCGCTTGAGACGCTCGCGAGGCTCAAGTCCGGGGGCGAGACCCCCGATGGCACGCAGGTCATCCTGCGGGACTGGCGCAGGCGCGCGGTCTACCGGTTCTTCGTCATGGAAAATGGCGCGACATTCGGCGGGGCCTAAGACGACGCGAGGCGGATCGGTGACTGGCAGTTCCAGTGGTTTGCTCGGATGGCTCGATCAATTCGGAGGAGGCCACCCCTCGCTGCCGCTCCTGCTACAAGTCGCGGGAGGGGCGGAATTTTGTGTACTCCTAGAGTGACGCCCGCGGGTGCGAGCCATGAGCCTGCGCTGGACCCGCCCGCGGCTCGACGTTGCCATGCGGCTCTCCCTAGTGCGGGTCCTCGCCTGCTGGTGGCTTGGCAATGGCGTGCTCGGCCCGCTCTTCCTGCTGATTCTGCTGCGCTGCGTCGCCATCAACCCCTTCTGGTGGAAGGCGTTGCGGAAGGGTCGAATGACGACGCAGCGGGTGCATAACCTCGTCCTCGGCGCGCTGCTCTCGGTGGAGATGGCAATCCTTCTGGTCAACAGTCTCGCGGCCTCGTGCGCTCTGGCCGACTGGCTGGCCGTGCCGCTCGTCTTCGTGATGCAGGCGGTGCACTGGTTCGCCGGCTACGGGCGCGGAGGGCTGCGGCTGTGCCGGAGGGCACACTGGTCGGGAAACGAAGAGACCGAGGGCGGGTGGCCCTCGGTCTCGGCTTTCGGGGCAGGCGGGGCCCGATATTTACTCGGCGAAGAGCTCGCGCAGCTTCGCGCCGTATTCGGGGCTCGTGGCGAGGATCGGTTTCCAGCCGGAGTCCTGCGCTTTCGCGGCGAACTCGGTGGCGGCGTCGGTGTCGAGGTCGATCATCTTGATCCCGGCCTCGATCTGCTTGGCCTTCTCGGCCTCGGCAAGGTCCTGCACCAGCGAGGAGGAGGACTCGGTCTCGATCATCAGGTCCTGAAGGAAGGCCTGCTGCTCTTCGGTCAGCGACTGCCAGGTCTTGAGGCTGAGGTAGAGGCCGGTCTCGACCTGGTAGAAGCCGGGGTTGATGCGGGCGCCGGTCTTGTCCTGCCAGCCAAGGTCGAAGACGCCGATCGAGGGCCATCCGTAGCCGTCGATCACGCCGCGCTCGAGCGCGGTGTAGACCTCGCCCGGGGCGGTCTGCATCGGCGTCGCGCCAAGGTCCTTGAAGAAGGCCTGGTAGACCGGCACCGAGCGCAGCTTCAGCCCGTCGAGCTTGCCGTCCTCGGGCGCCTCGGAGAGGTAGATGTGGTAGTTGATGCCCTGGGTGAGGCGGCCGAGCCAGTGGATGCGCGCCTTGTCCTCGTGCAGCTTGTTCATCAGCTCGTAGCCGCCGTTCTCGCGCAGCTCGGACATCGGGCGGGTGGCGAGGGTCATCGCCACGCCCTCGGGGACGAGGCTGGCGTGGAAGACGGCGGTGGTGTTCGCGATGTCGACGATGCCATTGCGCAGCGCGTTGCCGATCTCGAAGGGCGGCATGGCCTCGGGCCCGCCGATCACCTCGATCTTCAGGATGCCCTCGCCCTGCGCGTTCACCTTCGAGACGAAGTCCTCGAAGGGCTTGGCGAAGGTGGTGCCGGGTTGGAAGGCGGTGATGGCACGCAGCGTCGCCTCTTCCGCGGCGAGCGGGCCGGCAAGGGCGAGGGCTGCCGCGACGGCCATTCCTGCCGTCTTGAGGGAGCGGATTTTCATTGTTGTTCTCCGGACTGTTGGACTTGGGTGAGGGGGCCTGTCAGCGCACAAGCGCGGGCAGGAAAAGCGTCAGCTGGGGCGCCAGCAGCATCAGGATCAGCACGCCGATCTCGATCAGGATGAAGGGCGCAGCGGCCTTGTAGATGCTGACGAGGGGCACCGAGCGGCTCGCGCCCTGCATGACCATGAGCAGGATGCCGAAGGGCGGCGTGAGCATGCCCATCTCGATCGCGACGAGCATCATGAGCCCGAGCCAGACGGTCTCGATCCCGGCCGAATGCGCCAGCGGCATGAAGATCGGCAGGGTGATCATCATCATCGAGATCTGGTCGATGAAGCAGCCGAGCACCAGCAGGATGAGCAGCATGCAGACGATCAGCGTCATCGGCGTGGGGTTCACCGAGTTGATCAGCGCCAGCATCCCCGAGGTCGCGCCGGAAAAGGACAGGATCTGCGAGAAGGTGGTGGAGGCGACGATGATGAAGAGGATGGAGACCGACACCTTCGCCGTCTCGGACAGCGACGTGACCAGCGCGGCCCAGCTCAGCTTGCGGTAGAGGGCGGTTGCGATGAGCGCGGCGAAGGCGCCGAGGCCGGCGGCCTCGGTCGGGGTGGCGATGCCGGCCAGCATGCTGCCGATCACCGCGATGAAGATGCCGAAGAGCGGCACCACGTCGCGCAGGAAGGGGACGATCCGCTCGGCCAGCGTGTAGCTGCCCGCGCTCGCGTCGCGCGGGGCGCTCTGCGGGCGGAAATGGCCGGTCAGGATGACGAAGAGCAGGAAGCACGCGGCCATCAGCAGCCCGGGCAGCAGGCCGCCGATGAGCAGCTGCGTGATCGAGATGCCCGAGAGCGAGCCGAGCATGACCGCCAGCGTCGAGGGCGGGATCAGCACGGCGATGCCGCCGACCGCCATGACCGGGCCGAGCGCCAGCGTGGTCGAGTAGCCCCGGCGCAGCATCTCCTGCGACAGCGTCCCGCCGAGCAGGGCGGTGTTGGCGATCGACGAGCCGGAGAGCGCCGCGAAGGCGGTGCCGCCGACGACCGAGACGCAGCCGAGCCGGGCGGGCAGGCGATAGAGCAGGCGCTCGATCGCCTCGATCGCCTTGTAGGCAAGGCCGCAATGGAACAGCAGCTCGCCCATCAGCACGAAGAGCGGGATCGGCGCGAGCGCGAAGGAATTGACCGACATCGACGCATTGCGCACCAGCTGCTCGATGCCCGGCCCGCCGCCAAGGAAGAGCCAGGCGCCGAGCAGGTTGGCGCCGAGGAAGGCGAGCGCGACCGGGGTGCCGATGGCAAAGAGGATCGCGAGGACCCCGCCGAGAAGCCCGATGATCTCCAGCCAGCTCATGGCCGCACCTCGCGGCGCAGGATGCGGGCCAGGAACTCGGCCGTGCAGAGGCCGAAGCAGAGCACCATCGGTGTCATGAGGTACCACTCGGGAAAGATGAGGTTCTTGAAGACGAGCGAGCCGAGCGCGTGGCTGTCGAGCGTCACGCGGACCGCGACGACGAGCAGGATCGCCGAGATCGCTCCGCCGACGAGGTTCGACGCCCGGACGAGCCACCGGGCCTTCGCCTCGCTGACGCTGCGCAGCAGGACGTCGACGTTTACGTGGCCATGATGGTGCAGCACCCAGGGCGCGCCGGTGAAGGTCGAGATGGTCAGCAGGTACTCGGTCAGCTCGTTGATCCACGGCCAGCGGACGAGCCCGGTGTTGCGCAGGAAGACATCCGCGACCACGAGCACGCTGAGCAGCGCAAGCCCCGACGCGGAGATCGCGCCACATGCCTTCATCACCGGGGTCAGGCCTCTTGCCTGTGACATCTCCTGCGCTCCTTCCTTCTGCTTCGGAAGGGAAAGTGCTTTAGGTATGAACTAAAGTCAACACGGAGAGTCACCTTTCTCGAGGGATGCGAGGTTGCGAGCCAACGAGTCGGTCATGGAATCCGCAGAGTGCCCAAGGGAGAGGTGAAGAGCTCAGAAAAATAGCGACAAATAGCCCTAATCGCAGCGCGCTCGGTCGAGCGGCGATGTGTACTCGTCGGGCAACCCTGAAGAGCCCGCAGCCCAAAGCTGGCGAGGGGATTCAAGACGTCTCGGTCGGATATTACTTTCTATCGAAAGTAAATGTCCAGTTTTCGAGCAGGTGCCGCCCGGGGGCCTCTGCCCGCCGGGCGTTCGCGGTCGGCGCTGCGGCTGGAGGCGTCAGCCCCGGGCGGCCGCCGGAGCCGTATCCTTGAGGCGGAACCGCTGGATCTTGCCGCTTTCGGTCTTGGGGAGCGCGTCGGTGAAGATGACCGAGCGTGGGTACTTGTAGGGGGCAATCGTCGCCTTGACGAATTCCTGCAGCGCCTTCGCCGTCGCCTCGTCCCCGGGCACGCCCTCGCGCAGCACCACATGCGCCTGCACCACGATGCCGCGCGCGCTGTCGGGCGCGCCGATGACGCCGCATTCCAGCACGTCGGGATGGGCGAGCAGGGCGGCCTCGACCTCCGGCCCGGCGATGTTGTAGCCGGACGAGACGATCATGTCGTCCGAGCGGGCGGCGAAGTGGAAATAGCCCTCCTCGTCCTGCACGAAGGTATCCCCCGGCAGGTTCCAGCCGCCCTTCACGAAGTTCGCCTGCCGGTCGTCGGCGAGGTAGCGGCAGCCGACCGGGCCGCGCACCGCGAGATGGCCGGGCGTGCCGCGCGGCACCTCGTTCATCTCGTCGTCGACGATCTTCGCCTCGTAGCCGGTGAGCGGCTTGCCGGTGCAGCCGGGCTTCGCGTCGCCGAACCGGTTCGAAATGTAGATGTGCAGCAGTTCGGTGCCGCCGATGCCGTCGAGGATCGGCTTGCCGGTCTTCTGCACCCAGGCCTCGAACACCGGCGCGGGCAGGGTCTCGCCGGCGGAGACGGCGCAGCGCAGGCTCGAGAGATCCGCGCCCTCGTCCATCGCCAGCATCATGGCGCGGTAGGCGGTCGGGGCGGTGAAGCAGACGGTGGCGCGGTGCTGTTCGATGATCCGGATGAGGTCGGCGGGCGCGGCCTTTTCCAGCAGCACGGCGCTCGCCCCGAAACGCAGCGGGAAGATCGCCAGCCCGCCGAGGCCGAAGGTGAAGGCCAGCGGCGGCGAGCCGACGAAGATGTCCTCGGGTTGGACGTCCAGCACCTCGCGGGCGTAGGCGTCGGCAATCATCAGCAGGTCGCGGTGGAAGTGCATGGTGGCCTTGGGCACGCCGGTCGAGCCCGAGGTGAAGCCGAGCAGCGCCACGTCGTCGCGCCCGGTCTCGACCCAGCAGGGACCGGCGGGCTTGGCCGCGGCGGCGCGGTCGAGCTCGGCCTCGAGCCCGGAGCTGCCGTCGAAGCCGACGATGCGTTTCAGGAACATGCTCTCGGGCAGGCAGGCCTCGAGCTCGTCCAGCATCCGCGTGTCGCAGAGCGCGAGCGAAACCTCGGCCTTCTCGAGGTGCTGCATCAGCTCCTTCTTGCGCAGCAGCGGCATGGTGTTGACCACCACCGCGCCGGCCTTGGTGGCGCCGAGCCAGCAGGCGACCAGCGCCGGGGTGTTGGCGCTGCGGATCAGCACGCGGTTGCCGGGCTTGACGCCGTAATCCTCGATCAGCACGCGGGCGATGCGGTTCGTCCAGTCGGCAAGCTCGGCATAGGTGCGGCTGCGCCCCTGCCCGACCAGCGCGACCCGGTCGCCGAAGCCCTTCTCGACCATCCGGTCGGTCAGCTCGACCGCGGCGTTGACGTGGTCGGGATAGGGGAAGCGGTCGAGCAGGAAGACCGGCTGCATGTCCTCGGGAGGCAGGTTGTCACGGCTGAAGCTGTCGGTATGGGCGGTAGGGCCGAGCATGAAGTCCTCCTGGGTGCCGGTCGTGGACTCATCTCGCTACGGGTGGGAAATTATTTCAAGTATAAAGTTAAATTCTGGAGAGGAATTTTCGGAACGCGACACGACCTTCCCATTTTAAAGGCGACATCAGCGCGGAGACGCGGGGGATGCGCGGGGCAGACGCAAGGTAAACTGCTTCACGCATCAATTTTTCTGGCACGGGGCATGAGGCCCGGCGCGCGCGGCGGACCGGGCCGGGGCGGTCAGCGCAGCCAGTCTTCGTCGAGCTCGGGCAGCGGGATCGCGGCAAGCAGCGTGCGCGTGACCTCGGAGGCCGGGGCGCCGAAGACCTCGGCAACAGAGCCCTGCTCGACGATCTCGCCGCGGTTCAGCACGATCACCCGGTCGCAGAGGTGCCGGATCACCGACAGGTCATGGCTGATGAAGGCGATGGTCAGCCCCATGTCGCGGGCCAGTTCCTTGAGCAGCAGCAGCACCTGCGCCTGGCTCGACACGTCGAGCCCCGAGACGATCTCGTCGGCGAGGATGAACCGCGGCTCGAGCGCGATGGCCCGGGCGATGCCGACGCGCTGGCGCTGGCCGCCGGAAAGCTCGTGCGGGTAGCGTTCGGCGAAGGCCGGCGGCAGGCCGACCTTGCCGAGCGTCGCGATCGCGTCCGCCTTGCTGCCGCCGCGCCCGTAGCGCTTCATCGGCTGCGCGATGATCCGCCAGACCTTGTGGCGGGGGTTGAGCGAGGACATCGGGTCCTGGAAGATCATCTGCAGGTCGCGCCGCAGCGGTCTCAGCGCCGCCTCGTCCAGATGCCCGATGTCCTGCCCGTCGTAGATCACGCTGCCCGAGTCCGGCTCCAGCAGCCGGACGAGCACGCGGCCGGCGGTGGACTTGCCCGAGCCGCTCTCGCCGACGATGCCGGTGATCTGCCCGGCGGGGATGTCGAAGCTGAGGCCCTTGAGCACCTCGTTGCGCGGCGCGGCCCCGAGCAGGGGCTTGCGCGCAAGGTCGGGGAAGGAGAGGCGCAGGTCGCGCACCGAGAAGAGCGCGGGGGCGGCAGCGGGCTGGTCGAAGACGGGGAACTGCGGCTGGGCCATGCGGGTCATCGCGCGCCTCCTGCGTGTTGGGCATCGTCCGCGGCGATGCGGGACTGCAACTCGGCGATCAGCGCCTGGGGCACCGGCGAGAAGGGCCGGTCAAGCGCGGCGTAGCTCGGCGTCGCGGCAATCAGCGCGCGGGTGTAGGGATGGCCGGGGTCGGTGAAGATGCGCTCGGTCGGCGCGTCCTCCATGACCTTGCCGGCAAAGAGCACGGTGACCTGCTGGCTGATCTTGGCGACCACGCCCATGTCGTGGGTCACGAAGAGCACCGCGGTGCCGGTCTCCTGCTGCAGCTCGCGGATCAGCCGCAGGATCTGCTTCTGCACGGTCACGTCGAGCGCCGTGGTCGGCTCGTCCGCCACGATGAGCCGGGGCGAGGGCGCGAAGGCGGCGGCGATGAGCACGCGCTGGCGCATTCCGCCCGACAGCTCGTGCGGGTAGCTCTCCATCACCCGTTTCGGGTCGCGGATATGAACCCGGTCGAGCAGGGCAAGCGCGGTGGTCTGCGCGCGGTCCCGGCTCCAGCCGTGGATGCGCACCAGCGGATCGGTGATCTGCGGCCCGATCCGCCGCGCCGGGTTGAGCGCGGTCAGCGGGTCCTGCGGGATCAGCGCGGCGCTCTGCGCCACGGTCCGGCGCCGCGTCCACGGTGTCATCGCACCCAGGTGCTGGCCCTCGAGCAGGATCTCGCCCTCGGTCACCTTCAGGTTCTGCGGCAGGATGCCGAGCACCGCCTTGCCGATCATCGACTTGCCGGCGCCGCTCTCGCCGACCAGCGCGCGCACCTCGCCGGGGCGCAGGTTGAGCGTGACGTCGCGCAGCAGGCGGTGGCCATTGGGGAGCGCGATGCTCAGCTGCATCACGTCGAGCGTGTTCGGATGGGTCTGGGGGCCTGTCATTGGAGCACCGGGTCGAAACGTTGTTTGAGGCCGTCGCCGAGCGTCGAGAAGCTCAGCACGGTCAGGAAGAGCGCGATCAGCGGGAAGAGCAGCACCCACCAGGCGAAGTGGATGGCGTTGCGCCCCTCGGCGATCATCGAGCCCCAGGTCGGATCGTCGGACGAGATCGACAGGTTCACGAAGCTGAGGATCGCCTCGACGATCACCGCGATGCCCATCTCGAGCATCAGGAGCGCGATGATCGAGGGCAGCACGTTGAGGAGGATCTCGCTCACGAGGGTGGCGAGGCGCCGGGCGCCGCCGATGCGGGCGCTGTCGACGTAGTCCATGCGCGCCTGCACCATGGTCTCGGCGCGGATCACCCGGGCGAAGCGGGTCCAGTCGATGAGCGCGATCGCCGCGATGACCGAGGTGAGCCCGGTGCCCATCACCGCCACCAGCAGCACCGCGAAGAGCACCGGCGGGAAGGCCATCCAGACATCGACGAGGCGCGAGATGACGCGGTCCCACCAGCCGCCGAAATAGCCCGCGACGAGGCCGAGCGCCGAGCCGAAGAGGCAGGTGGTGGTGGCGGCGATGAGGCTCACGAAGAGCGCGATGCGCGCGCCGTGGATCATCCGCGACAGCACGTCCCGGCCGAGGCTGTCGGTGCCGAGCCAGTAGCCGGGTTCGCTGCCGTCCATGAAGGCGGGGGGCAGCCGTTCGAGCATGAGATCCTGCATCAGCGGATCCTGCGGCGCCACGAGCGGCGCGAAGATCGCGGCGAGCGCCACGGCGGCGAGCCACGCGAGCGGCAGCCAGAGCCGGAGGTTGAGCCTGCGGGCGCGGCGGCGCGGCGCGGCGGCGGTGATGTCAGCCATGGCGGAGCCTCGGGTTCAGCAGCGTGTAGGACAGGTCGACAAGCAGGTTGATGACGATGAAGAGCGCGGCGAAGAGCAGCACGATGCCCTGGATCAGCGGCAGGTCACGGTTGATCACCGCGTCGATCGCCATGTTGCCCAGCCCCTCGTAGGAGAAGATCCGCTCGACGATCACCGTCCCGCCGATGAGGAAGGTGAACTGCACCCCGACCAGCGTGAGCGTCGGCAGGAGCGCGTTGCGCAGCGCCTCGCGCAGGATCACCGAGGTCTCGGAAAAACCGCGAACGCGGGCCAGCGTGGTGTAGTCCTGCAGCAGCACTTCCTTGAGGTTCTGCTTGAGCAGCTGCGCGATCATCGCCGCCAGCGGCAGGGCCAGCGCCAGCGCGGGCATCAGCATGTGCGACAGGGTCGAGCCGACCACGTCGAAGCGCCCGCGCAGCAGCCCCTCGACCGTGTAGAAGTTGGAGGTGAAATCGACGTTGATCTGCGGGTCGATCCGGCCCGAGATCGACAGCACCGGCCAGAGCACCCCGAAGAGCAGCACGAAGACGAGGCCCCAGAGGAAATCCGGCACCGACAGCACCGCGCCGCTCGTCAGGTCGAGCCCGACCTCGGTGGCCGTGCCGCGCCTGCGCGCGCCGATCACCGCAACGCTGATGCCGAGCGCGACGGCGATCAGCAGCGCCATGAGCGACAGCTCCAGCGTGGCGGGAAGGCGCGACAGCACCAGCTCGTCGACCGGGCGGCGCAGGGTGATCGAGGTGCCGAAATCGCCCTGCAGCACGCCGCCGAGCCAGAGCACGAACTGCTCGGGCAGGCTCTTGTCGAAGCCGTAGAGCGCCTTGAGCGTCTCGATGTCGGCCTCGGTGGCGCCGGGGGGCAGCATCATGGCGATGGGGTTGCCGGGCGCCACGCGCACCAGCACGAAGACCACGACGGCCACGCCGAAGAGCGTGACGGCGGTGGTCAGAAGGCGGATCAGGATCGTCTTCAGCAGCATCAGGCCGGGGCCCTCCAATGCGCCCGAGCCGACGCGGCGGTCGGCCCGGGCAAGGGTGCGGTTCGGGGGATCAGGCCTTGGCGATGGCCTGCGGCAGCAGGTCACCCGAGGTGTAGGGCGTCACCGCGACCGAGCTGCGGAACACCACCGGCATCACGTATTGCAGCAGCGGGATGACGTAGCCTTCCTCGGCGATGTAGCGCGACACGTCCTTGTAGCCGGCGATGCGCTTCTCCTCGTCGGGCTCGCCGAAGAGCGGGCCGATCTTCTCGACGAGGTCGGCGCTGTCCCAGACCGCGTGCGGCGAGGGGCCGAACATGGCGAAACCGGTCGAGGTCGAGGGATCGCCGATCGAGTTGCCCCAGTTGTAGAAGGCGGCCGGGGCCAGCGTGTCGGCGGCGCGCAGCTCGTAGTGCTTGGCGATCTCGTAGACCTCGATCTCGGCCTCGATCCCGACCTTGCGCCACATGCCGACGATCGCCTGGATCATCTCGTAATCCTTGGGCTTGAAGCCGCGCGTCGTCTGGATGGTGAACTTGACCGGCTTGTCGGTGGAATAGCCCGAGGCGGCCAGCAGTTCCTTCGCCTTTTCCGCGTTGTACTCGACGGTGATGCTCTCGTCGTAGGCGGCGTAGCCCGGCACCTCGAGGGTCGAGAGCGGCACGCCGTAGCCGCGCAGCAGGCGGTCGATGATCAGCTGCTTGTCGATGGCGTGGTGGGCGGCAAGGCGCACGTTCTTGTCGAGCATCACGTCGATGTCGTTGAGGAAGATCATGCCGATGTCGGTGACCGGAACGGCCGCGCCCTCGAGCCCGTCCTTGGCGATCAGCCGGTCGTATTCCTCGTAGGGGATGTTCGAAGTGACGTCCGAGTTGCCGGATTCCACCTCGGCCACGCGCGACGCGGCGTCGGTGACGAACTTGATCGTGACGGTTTCGAAGGCGGGCGCGTCACCCCAGTAGCCGGGATAGGCCTTGAGGCGGACATAGGCGCCCTGCTCGAAGGCGTCGACCATGTAGGGGCCGGTGCCGACGGGGGCCTTCTCGAAGCCCTCGGCGCCGACCTTCTCGTAATAGGCCTTGGGCAGCACGAAGGCGGTCAGGAAGGCCATCCACTTGAAGAGCGCGGGCTCGAATTCCTTGACGTCGGCGGTGATGACATTGCCGTCCACGCTGAAGTTGCCGATCTTGCCCCAGACGAACTGCATCGGGTTGCCGGTCTCGGGGTTGCCTGCGCGGGTCAGCGACCAGACGATGTCCTCGGGGGTCAGCGCATCACCATTGTGCCAGGTGACGCCCTCGCGCACGGTCATGGTGATCCGGCTCTTGTCCTCGCTGAAGCCCCAGTCGGTCAGCAGGCCGGGGCCGAAGGACAGGTCGGGGTTCTGCGCGATGTAGCGGTCGAAGACGGCAAGGTAGATCGACTGCAGCGCCGGGTTCACCGCGGCGGGGCCGGTGGTCGGATCCCAGCTCTGGACGGGCAGGTTGTAGGCGATCGTCAGGCTGTCCGCGCCCTCGGCGAGCACGCCGCGTCCGGTTGCCAGCAGCGCGGTGAGCGCGGCGGAGGCGCCCATGAAGCCCCGCCGCGAAAGGGGATGGTTGGATGTCATCGGTCTTGTCTCCTGTCGGTGTGAAGCGGTCCGGATTCGTCGGACTCGTTGGTGGATTTGATTCGGTCTTCAAAATTCAAGGCTTGAAGTAAAAGGTCGTATTCCGGGGCGTTGCCGCCCCGGGGAGTGTCTTACCTGAGGGCCTGCGCCGCGAAGAAGCCCGAGGCGGCCCCGGTTCCCGCGCCCGGCCAGCAGGCCGCGCCGATCATCTGCAGGTTGGCGATCGGCGTGGACCCGTCGGCAAAGCCGCGCAGCGGGCGGAAGAGGAAATTCTGGCTCAGGTGGTGCGAGCCGCAGATCTGGTCGCCGCCGACGAGGTTGGGGTTGCCCGCCTCGAGATCGAGCGGCGAGACCGCTGTGCGCGCGAGGATGGTCCGGCGGAATCCGGGAGCCTGTTCCGCGATGAGGTCGAGGATGCGTTCGGTCATCGGCTCCTTCGCATCCTCCCAGTTTCGCGCGGAAATTTCCCCCTTCGCGTCGCCGCGGATGGTTGCCGGAACGACCCGCGCCTGCACCCAGAGAGTGTGCTTGCCAGCCGGGGCGCGGCTCGGGTCGAAGAGTGTCGGCTGGCCAACGACAAGCAGCGGCGTCGCGGGCAGCAGCCCGGCGGTGGCCTCGGCATAGGTCGTGGCGGCCACGTCGACCGAGCGGCCCACGTGGACATAGGCGTAGCGCCCCAGAGCCTCGGCGGCCCATGGCACCGGCGCGTCGAGCGCAAGGTGCAGCATCATCGTGCCCGGCGCGTGGCGGAAGGTCTCGAGCCCGCGGTCGAAGCGCCGGTCGCCGGAGCCGTCGCCGAGCAGGCGGCGGAGGTGTTTAGGTGCGAGACCGGCGAAAATGGTTGAAGCTTCGATCTTCTCGCCCGCGGCGATCACGCCGGTGACCCGGCCGTTCTCGTGCAGGATCCGTTCGACCTCGGCGTTGCACTCGACGCTGCCGCCATGCGCCTCGATCATCCCCACGAGCGCGCGCGTCGCGACATCCGCGCCGCCCTTGCCGATCACCATGCCGAGGGCCTGCCCGGCCATCGCCTCGAGGTAGGGGAAGATCGCGCCGCCCGCGATGTCGGGCGCGAAATCGAGATGCATGCCCCACGAGGCGAGCGCCGTGCGCAGGCGCGGATCCTCGAAGGTCTCGTCGAGCCAGCCGCGCGGCGAGGTCGCGAGGAAGCGCGCAGTGTCGAGGCTTTTCGCGGTGCCAAGCTTGCGCCAGCTCTGCCAGAGGAAGCGCAAGAGCGGGCCGCGGCGCATCGGCGTGCCGAGCAGACCGCCGACGACGCCCGCGCGTTCCGGGAACTCGGCCATCAGCGCGCGCCACGTCGCCCTGTCGGCCTCGGAGGCGAAGCCCGCGAGCGTCTCCTCGACGTCGGTCGAGATGCCGAGGTGGTCGCCCGGCTCGAGCGCCTGCGCGAAGGGGCGCGGGATGGGCACGAAATCCATGCCGTGCCGCGCCATCTCGGGGCCGTGCTTGGCCATGAAGGCCGAGCCCGCGAACATCGACAGGTTCATCGCTGCGACGTCGTGGCGGAAGCCGGGCAAGGTCAGCTCCTCGGTGCGCACCGCGCCGCCGGGGGTGGGGCCACGTTCGAGCACGCGCACCGGCTTGCCCCGCGCCGCGAGATCAGCGGCCGCGACGAGCCCGTTGATGCCGGCGCCGATGATGAGGATGGGTCCGGGCATCCTGTCTACCCCGCGAAGCTGCGGATGGTGGCGAGCGCGCCGTCGAGCTTGTCGCCCTTCACGTCGTCGAGCGCGGCGGTGCGAAGGCGGCGCATCCAGTCGGCGGCATCGGGGCGTCCGGCGAGCAGTTCGCGCGCGCCCATGACCCTTGCGAATTTCGACAGTCCGCGGGCATGGGTGTCGGAATATCCCTTGATCAACCGGTAGTTGGCCAGGATCTCCGCCGCCAGCGCGCGGTCGGTGCGGGCGGTCGCAAGCGCGGTGTCGAACCAGGCCTGCACATGCGCCATCTCGGTCTCGTGGCGCAGCAGCCTGCGGCGCAGCGGGCGCAGCGACGAGACCAGCCAGAGCATCGCAAAGCCCTTGAGGCTGTCGGTGCGGATGCGGCGGCCCTTGTCGAAATGGCGGGTGTACCAGGCCTCGATCCCCTTGCGGGACTGCAGCCAGCGGCCGAGCCCGCGCGGCATGGTGGTCGCCAGCTCCTCGAAGCGCGGGTGGAAATACTCGGTCAGCATCAGCACCTGGCCCTCGTTGACCACCACCTCGTCGCGGACGCGGGCAAGGCGCGTGGCGCGGGTCTTGAGGTCGGCCACGCGGAGGATGTCGTCGTAGCAGAGCGCGCGGGCGCAATATTTCGCGGCCGCTTCGCTCATCGCGAAGGGGGCGGCATCCGCGGCGACGGCCTTTTCGACCATGCCGAGGTAGTCGGCGCCGTAGGCGAGGTCCTGGTAGTCGACGACTTTCTTCAGGCCGAGCCCGGCCATCTCGCGCACCTCGGCGGGAAGCGCGGCGAGCCGTGCCTCGAGCGCCGTCCACCTTGCGCGCAGCTGCTCCGGAACGTGCAGCACGGGGACGGGGGCGACTGCCTCCGCTTCGGGAGCCGGGGCCGGGGCCTCGCCGGTGGCAATCTCGTAGGCGGCACCGAAGGCGCGCAGCGAGGCCTCGACGCCGCGGCCGGACCTGCGGATCACCTCCTCGTAGCTCTCGCGCGGGAAGGGCAGGGCGCCCGAGCCCGCCAGCGCGCCGAGCAGCGACGACGAGATCACCGAACCCGCCTGTTTCGCGACCGTCTCCATGTCGAAGGCGACGACGTGGTCGGCGGCGATGCCCATGGCCTCGATCACCTCGGGGCCGTTGGCGCGGCCGTCGCCGGGCGCGACCTTTTCCGACACCGCCGGGATGCGGTGCGTCGAGGCGATCATCGTCGTGCGGCCCGGGGTGACGAAGCCGCGCATGATCGCGCGCCCGCCCTCCATCAGTTCGGAGGCGATGAGGATGTCGACGTCGCCGATCGCAGGCGAGAGGGCGAAGACCGGCGTGCGGCCGGTGTCGCGGCACATCTCGACGTAGTAGATCGTGGCGCCGGTGCGCTGCGCGACGCCCGCGACCGAGGTGGACTGGGCGCGGTAGCCGCTCGCCTCGGCCACGTCGACGATCCAGTTGGTCAGCACGCCGCCACCCTGTCCGCCGACGGCAAGCGCGGCGAGGGTGATGATCTTCTCGCCGTCGGGGCCGGGGGAGCGGCGGGCGATGAGGGGCTTGGTCTGCATGTTCATGGGCGTAACCTCAGGCAAAGACGACGCGCTTGGCATCGCGGCGGCGCTGCAGCCAGGAGATGATCCTGCCGCTGCGCGCGGCATGGCGCTTCTCGCGCGGGGTCGGGTTGCTGACGATCTCGGCCTGGAAGAACGACGGGCAGAGCACGGCGGCATCGGCCACCTCGCCGCAGTTGCCGCAGCCGACGCAACTCTGGTCGATGGCGGCAACGGGATCGTCGCGCAGGGGATCGCCGGTGTCCTTCACCGACAGCGACGGACAGCCCGAAAGGCGCATGCAGGCGTGATCGCCGGTGCAGACATCCTCGTCGACGCCGAAGCGCGGGCGCACCACGCGCTTGCCCTCCTTCGCCGCCTTGGCGAGTTCCGGCTTCACCCGGCGCTGCTTGTTGAGCATGCATTCCGACGAGGCGACGATGACCTTGGGGCCCTCGTGCTCGGTGGTCAGCGCCTCCTTCAGCGTATCGCGCATCTTGGTGACGTCGTAGGTGCGGTCGATCTGGCGCACCCATTTGACCCCCATGCCCTTCACCGCGTCGACGATGGAATTCTGCGTCTGCTTGGTCTTGTTGGTCGCGCGCGAGGACAGGATGTCCTGCCCGCCGGTGGCCGAGGAATAGAAGTTGTCGACGATGACGATGACGTTGTCGGACTTGTTGAACACCGCGTTGCCGACCGAGGAGGTCAGGCCGTTGTGCCAGAACCCGCCGTCGCCGACGAAGGAGATGGCGCGGCGGCCCTTCCTGTTCTCGTTGTGGAAGGCGGCGGCCGAGGCCGGGCCGAGCCCGTAGCCCATGGTCGTCGCGCCGATGTCGAAGGGCGGCATGATCGAGAAGAGGTGGCAGCCGATGTCCGACGAGATGTGGTGCGGGCCGAGTTCCTCCTCGACCAGCTTGGTCGCGGCGAAGATCGGGCGCTCGGGGCAGCCGGTGCAGAATCCCGGCGGGCGGGCCGGAAGCGTCTTCGAGAGGTCGGGTATCGCCACCGGCTCCTCGTTGGTCGCCACCTTGGCGACCGGCAGGAGGCCCGGCGCATGCTCGGCGAAGAAGGCGCCCAGCCCCTCGACCATGACCTGCCCGGTGTACTCGCCGCCCATCGGCAGCTTGCCCTTGCCCTCGAGCTTCACCGTCCGGCCGGACTGGTAGAGCATGTGGGCGACCTGCTGCTCGATGTAGTTGGGGTGGCCTTCCTCGATGATCAGCACCGCGTCCTTGCCTTCGCAGAAGTCGAGGATCTGGCTGTCGACCAGCGGGTAGACGCAGTTGAGCACCAGCATGTCCACCTCGGTGTCGCCGTAGAGATCGGCGAGCCCGAGCCGGTTCAGCGCGCGCACCACGGTGTTGTAGGTGCCGCCCTGAAGGATGAGGCCCACCTTGCTGCCGGGCGTGCCGAAGCGTTCGTTGATGCCCTCCTCGACGATGAACCTCTCGGCGGCGGGCTTGCGCTTCGTCAGCTTCTCGGCCTCGTGCAGGTAGGTGGCCGGGGGCAGGACGATGCGGTCGAGATTGCGCCTGGGATTCTCCAGCGCCTCCGAGACGGTCATCGCCGGGCGCCGGTTGTCCGAGGCCTCGAAATGGCCGTGCACGTGGCAGGAGCGGATGCCGACCTGCAGCATGACGGGGGTGTTCGACAGTTCCGACAGCGCGAAGCCGTCGCCCACCGCCTTGACGATCGAGGGCAGGTTGGGCCGCGGGTCGAGCATCCAGACCTGGCTCTTCATGGCAAAGGCGTAGGTGCGCTCCTGCATGATCGAGGAGCCCTCGCCGTAATCCTCGCCGACGATGATCAGCGCGCCGCCGGTGACCCCGCCCGAGGCGAGGTTCGACAGCGCGTCCGAGGCGACGTTGGTGCCGACGACCGACTTGTAGGTGACCGCGCCGCGGATCGGGTAGTGGACCGAGGCGGCGAGCATGGCGGTGGCGGTGGCCTCCGAGGCCGAGGCCTCGAAATGCACGCCAAGCTCGCCGAGGATGTCCTGCGCGTCGGCGAGCACGTCCATCAGGTGCGAGATCGGCGAGCCCTGGTAGCCGCCGACATAGCCGACGCCGTTTTCCAGCAATGCCTTGGTGATCGCGAGGATGCCCTCGCCGGTAAAGGTCTCGCCCCTACCCTGCTTCAGCTTCTGGACTTCCTTGGCGAAGGATCTTTCGGCCAT